>JBPCNB010000412.1:0-4101 GCA_051001675.1 Nitrososphaeraceae archaeon
CCACCATACTTTTCATTAACAAATTCAGATCTTTGATTTTCGCTTGCTCCTACAGTTATACAGTTCTTAGCTGTACCCGGTGAATCAACACTTGTTAAATCGACTTTGCCATCTTCGTTTTGATCTACTCCCGAATTACCAGCAGCAAACAGAACTACGAAATGCTTGTTCTTGTAGATATATTTATCGAGGTCAAAACATTGTTGATCATATGCGCCGGCTTCTCCTCCTCCCCAACTATTGGTGTGTATATTACAGCCATTGCGGCGAGCATATTCAAAGAGCTTTGAAATATCTGTTGGTATTCCAAGAAGGCCATATTGTTCTGGTCTTCTACCGTACACGTTTTCGTATTCGGCTATGTATTCGTCAGTCCAGTTTGCCCATTGCTCTATTGCTTCAAATACCAGTTCTGATTCATAAGCAAGACCGCGCACTATATCATGTCCAGCGGCTACAGAGGAAGCCCCATCCCCTAGGACCGAGCCTGCAACATGGGTGCCGTGACCGCTATCTTCATCTTTTGCTCCATCATCTGCATCAGGGTTTTTTACATACTATTGTGAATTGTATCTATTGGATAACTCTTCACTTTCTTGATCCGTCCTCTAAGGTCTGGATGCAACGTAGAGGGATCACCCGAATCAAGGCCAGTATCGGCAACTCCTATTATTTCTCCTTTGCCTGTGAGGCCCAAATCATCGATCAAGCCATTTGCATTCATAATGCCTCGCGCAATATTGTTGCGAGTTCTTTGCATCTTTATCTCCTGTATCTGCTTTACTCCATGTATATGTGGTAACTTTAGAAGTAAATTGGCTGGATTATTTTTAGCATTTTTTATATCTATAATTATTCTTTTATTTTCAGGAGAGATAGAAATTATTTTGACACCCAACTTTGTAAGCATCGTTTTAGCTGTTGGTATATCTTCGGCGGCAAAAAAGTCTATCGAGTACTTGTGAGGTAAGAGACGGACCTTAGTGACTGATAATTCTGTTTCACTATGTTTTTGCCGCGCTCCCGTGGCCGAAGTTTTATCAAGTCTAGCGATGGCCTTTTTGGGGTCCTTCAACTTAAGAGGGGGTTTTGTTCTCTGGATTACTTCAGATGAGATTCTATATTTAGGGTCGTAATGACCCACCCAATTTACATATGGAAGGGAAACTATCTTGCTTAGGACGGTTTTATCCATTTCAACAATGTATGAAAAGTTGGGAAATGGTTCACGAAGTATAGCTCCGTTCTTTTTGATATCCTTTAACCACTCTTGCTTAATCGGTCCGATAAATTGAAGAATGTAATAGTGGAGACCTGGAGTTATGGAGTTAGTGTGTGTATAGGCTGAATGAGATAATACTTCGCGATTTTTCGAAATTCGGGGTTTATGGGTGTCTATTGTCTGATTTTTTAAATCAATGGAATTAATATAAGACATATCCTCAGTCGGAAATCGCTGCTTGAGCTCTTGTAGCTGCTCAAGTCGGGCTTCTCCAATAACAAACGCATCATATGAAGCCTGGATTTCCATCATGTTTTCTATTTCCCCTTGCCTTTCTTTTGGGCAAAAAACTTTAACTTTTACCATAAAGAGCAAAAGAATGTGGTCAATTATTATACATTTAGACTCGTTAACGGGAGTACGATGCTATTAACGCTGAATTAGTTCGCCTCTTCCTTTGACATTATTCAGTTATGAATAGAGCTCGAACTATTGTATTATGAGTTCTGTCGGACATCAAAATTAAGGCGAGCTTCTAAACGAGGCCTTCTAGTAGATGATTTTGTATTCCTCCGTCAGCACATAGAATATGACTTCACTTTATCAAATAATCATATAGCTGCTTGAGAATTCTTGCCGTTGCTCCCCATATAACAGTCCCTTGAAATGTAAATTTGTAAACTCCTTGTTGCGATATATGATAATGCTCTATATCAGGTTGAAACGTGGCCAGGGTTTCTTCTAGTGGAGCGTCTATGACACACTCGACTTCGTTTGCAAATATCTTTGGAGCTGTAATATTTTTCTGTATTGTAATGAACGGAATGATGGAATAATTTGAAGTCAACGTGTAAACTGATTCTAGTTGGCCGAGAATATCTTCTGGTCTAAAACTAAGTCCAACTTCCTCCTTCGTTTCTCTCAATGCAGTCTCAAGTAAACTCAAATCCTGCGCCGCGGAATATTGGCCACCTGGGAATGAGATCTCCCCTGTATGAGACTTAAGATTAGAGCTTCTCCTGGTTAAAAGGACATGGGGAATCATGTTTTTGCAATGAATTATAATAAGAACAGCAGCCGTCCGCCCCAGATTATCATAGGCACGGGCCTCAGTCAGTACATTGAAACCGCTAGATCGTGATTCCAAAAGCTGACCAATTCGGCGTTCTATACCTTTCAATGTGATCATCATTAATCCCGCAATATCGTTGATGAAACATGTAATGCAATAAGGTTTATTATATGATATTGCAGTGTTTTGTTTTTAACTTCAGATTATCAGATAGGGTTAGCCGAATAGAAAAGTTAAGCAAGAACAACTATGTCTAAGACGCTGTCTAAGATGAATGATCTTACTACTTGCTATCCTGTAAAAGAAAATGGATCCTATTAGATTCTCAAGATCATAGAATGAGAATTTTTTTTCATTATTTTCAATTTATACCCATAATCATCTTTAGGATATTTTTTTATAAATTGTTCTACAATAGGTGTATTATTAGTAATTATAATTTCAATTAGTCTGTGTTGTTCTTTAGCAGTTTCAGCTATCCAGCTCAGCGTAGTCAGAGAAGGGTTATCG
The DNA here is from genome assembly GCA_051001675.1 of Nitrososphaeraceae archaeon. Taxonomy (GTDB): domain Archaea; phylum Thermoproteota; class Nitrososphaeria; order Nitrososphaerales; family Nitrososphaeraceae; genus TH5893. The sequence goes on from JBPCNB010000412.1 coordinate 2,805, forward strand.
TCTCTGCCATTGGCTGAGATTAAATATTTATCGGCTGTAATGATTTTAAAGAACTCGGCTGTGACATTTCTCTCGCTTCCATGATGGGGAACCTTTAGCACATCAACGTGAATTGTTCCCGTTGAGTCAAGGGCTTTGGACTGTTTGAGACCATACACCAAATGCTCACCTAACCCGTCTCCCGTGAAAAGAATTTTCTTACCGTCTTCTTCTGCTATAAACATGATGCTACTCAAATTGGGAATACTTTTATCAGTTTGAACGGCCAAACGATAGTCTGCGCTTTTGGTAAGGATTTGTTCGTACTTTTCTAGCCAGTCAAACCACTTTTTCTTGAGCTCGTCTAAATTCTTTTTCGTGGGGCCTACGATATGAAGATTGATGTTGCCAATTTTAACATCCTTGTTACCATTCCCTACAATTATGGGTCTATGGTTGAAATGCGGGTTTATTGGTATACGAAGATTTTGAGAATCTTGGTTTAGGTCATGTCCCTCTCTAAGACCTTTAACTACCGCACGTGTCTTAATTCTAGCGTGGGGATAATTAGCTCGTGTCCTAACCAGGACGTTATTGAGTCTTCCTTCTATATTATTTCCATTCCCGATAGTTTGGCTGAAAGCGTTATACCACAGCGCCTTGACTTCGATGGTCTCTTCTTCATTATTTTTTCTTTGAACTTGTAATTCCTCCATCATCTGCAAGAGCCCGTTGATGTGATCATTATCTACATGGCTTACAACCAGTAAATCTAATTTGCCTCTTTTCTTTTTTATTTTTTGTAGCTCTTTTTTGAGGCTTGCATTGTAAGTAGATGCCGGACCTCCGTCGATGAGAAAATAATGGATTTTGTTAGCTGGCTGTGATGACGATCCCGATACTAAGATCATACAATCGCCGTACGCTGCCTGGATAACATTCAGATACATTGGAGGTTGCTCCATTTCGGTAGCCCTTGCTCATTAAATTTTTCTCAATTAGGAATCAGAGTCTGAAATTGCAGCCAGCAAACGTTTCGAAGTATCTTACTCGACAATATCTCAAACTAATTTAGATAATCATGTGGCAAGATAGTTTCAATTTGTCGTAGAAACTAGATAAAATGGTGTTGAAGCTGGGATTAGTTCCTCAAATAGGGTATTTCTTATATATCTGACATAATATCGAAAGACAGAGAACGCGAGAATGGTAAAAAAAGAATGGTCTATGTTTACATTTATGGCTGGCGATAACAACCTTAGCCAGGATGGGCTTATGGACGTAATAGAAATGGAGAAAGCTGGATCTTCCCCTTCTA
>JBPCNB010000413.1:0-3360 GCA_051001675.1 Nitrososphaeraceae archaeon
AATTCCTCAAGAAACAATTCCTCAAGAAACAATTCCACAAGAACTACCGACAGGACCACAATCTCAGCAACAGCAGCCTCAAATTACAGTCCAGGGACCTTTAACACCTAGCGGCTTTGTACCATCAGAACTACCGACAGGACTACAATCTCAGCAACAACAGCCTCAAATTACAGTCCAAGGACCTTTAACACCTAATACCCTTGTTAACTAGAATGCTGCATAATGAATGGAACCTATTAAGTCCGAAGTAACTCCATCGTAAAGGTATTATTTCTGCTGTCCTTTTGAAACATGCTTATACTCTAAAATTAATTCTTAATATCAGATGGACGAGGCTGCCGTTAATCTAGTCTTGGAAAACCCAACTCAAAGAATGTTTGAGAATTGCTCATGGTTGTATTGAGTTTTATGATGATTATCTACGTCTATCCCACTTAGAGCTTATGCTCGTCATTTTGTGCAATGCTAACTTGTCGAGAACTGATTTATTTTCTTTTAAGAATTTTCTTCATATGCTGTTCACCAGTATAATCACAGTTTCTCCATTTGTTGTATTCGTTCTGAGATAGAACCCAAACGTTAGTCTTATTAGGATTGGGAGTGCACGACGAATAAGGCAAGGGAGACGACCACAGAATAGGTGCTGCAGTGATTACACTGCGATTATTAATTGTTTTTTCACCTTGCAATATACTCCCACCTCGTTGGTTTCTTTGTACTTATTTAGCATAAACTATCATGGCTATCAGACCTTATCTTGAGAGTAACCACATGCTCCCCACTCCAAAGATATTACTTTACACTTTCAGTATTGTTCTTTGTTAAGTTCAATCTATCGCAAAATAACTACAACGTTAAATTTCCTCTATAGTCAGCTCAGGAAAACTAATCGTTGTTGTATCTCAAATCCTAAAGACCATAAAGTAACTTGAGATTGTCATTGGATTGTCGACTATTATTATTCAGTCTAGTTACTACCGGTCTCATTTTTCATTGTCATATCCCTGACTGTACCATATATTGGGGTCTCTCCAAAGTGATTGTTAGTCTGGTTAGGATCCAGCCATATATTGACAGCATTATTGTCCAGAATAGTTATGTTAGATAGTACATTTTCTACTGGTCCATCTTTCATAGTAACTGTAGATGTCCCGTTAAACACTAGTGTCATATTATTATTAGATAATGAAGCCCCTGTCAATGTAAAGTTGGTTATGAGATGTTGATGTTTAGCGGAGCCATTCGTGAGGACCCTATCAAAGAAAGCGTCAAAGAGGGGAGGAGCTGCTGAAGAGGAATTCTCCATGGGGATACCTATCAATTGAGTTATGATATTTGTTCTCCAGTATCCTGACAGTATCCACGTAAGGTTACCATCATTTTGTAAACTTGCAATTGTACCAAAAATGTGATCTTTGCTGCTGTTGTCGCTGTTCAACATATAATTTATTCCGTGATCATTGGTTGCATGTACGGGCTGAAATGCAACCAAGTTGTTGGACTTGACAAACGAAGCGCTAAAAAACACAACCTGTATGCTTATAAAAGCAAGTACCACAGTTGCCACTTTGAGCCTGAGCATAGATCGCAATTTTTAATATTCCTTCCTGCAGATTTGTTGCTTAAAAGTATATATTATTATTTGTATTTAAGGCCCTTAAACCCATCCCTTTCGCTTTCTCATTGGTTGTGTTTAATTCCAGCATTTTACTTATCCCAATAGCTTAAAAGAGCACGGGGATAGTAAATAAATATCTCGGGCCAACTACCTAATGCTGTCTGTTACAATCTTTTCCGCATTAGAAGTAAAAATCATCGAAAAATCCGGTTCTATCTTTTATTCGTTGATTGAACTTTTAATTGGCGTCATTAGAGTCTTAGTGGTAAATTAATTAATTGGACAAGCTACCCGTTCATTACAAATAGTTTTGATCAATGGATGATATCTGCCTTGACTATATGTATGCTGCCTGCTTTCTCTTGGTTGTCGTAATGACTGTATCCAAATCTTGAATAAGAATGGGAATCTTTTGCATCGCCATAAGCTTCTAAACCTCGTATCCCACTAGAAGGAGAAAGAGAGATCTCACTCACAGGGCAACCTAAAAGTTAACTTAATTTCTTAAAGATATGCGTATCTTGCCCATTGTGCCTAATTGTAATAGCTTTGTCCAAATTAAGAAAAGCGAGATACGTACTTCACAGAAGATCAAGACTTATACAGATTTTCCTATCTTAGAGAATAACCTACGACTATTAACCTATTATTCTTTTATCGTTTCTTTTCGAACAATTGGCAGGGATTCATTTAATATTGTTACATAGAATGAAAAACGTAAACGTTCATGCTTCTATCGTTGGCCTCATATTAATACTAATAATTATTCCAATTGGTTTGTTTTCAACATCGCTTCCAAGTGTAGTCCTTGGTCAGTCAGACGATGATGATAATGGCAAACACAATGAGGATAATGGTATTCCAAGTATCAGTGAAAGCGGGAAGAGCAAGTTTGTCATCTTGACGTTTGACGATGGATACAAAAGCCAGTATACTACCGTCAAACCAATTTTGGACAAGTATGGCTATAAGGGCACTTTTTATGTGGTTTGCAATTATGCTCAGAAGGAAGATACGGATAGAATGAATTGGAATGATATTCAAGACTTGCAAAAACAAGGACACGATATAGGGTCTCATAGTATGAATCATGCTGATCTTACTAATATACCATCATATCGAATAGACTATGAGATCGGTATTTCAAAACAGTGTCTTGCATCCCATGACATAGAAGTCACAAGTTTTGCATATCCTTTTGCCAAGGGATCACAGAACGACAGTATCGTTAATACAGTTGCAAAATACTACACACTTGGTCGCACTGCTGATGCTCCCCTTATGTTCTTAGATTGTAGTGGGTGGGATAACAGTAATGATGACATAGAAGATGATATTAGTTTAACTTTGGTTTCTTCAAGTAATGATGAAAATGACAATTGTAAACAATACTCCGAAGATGACAGTACGCTAAATGCTGTAAACAGATATTCTATAATGGGCTGGACACACGATTCTGAAAGACATCAAAACGGATATGATGATCCGCAGATGCTTGAGAGATTTATTGAAGTAGTTGAGGGTCAGAGCAAATATAACAATGAGAGAAAGATGAGTGCAATTCCCATAATTATATGGCATAATGTAGAGGATAATACGATCATAGATGCTCATACTACAACAACAACTCAGTTATTTGAAGAAGAAATAGAGTATTTGCATGATAACGGTTTTACTGTATTGACGATGGATCACTTGATATACGACGAACGGACTAATTCTTTAAAAATTAAAGAAGG
>JBPCNB010000414.1:0-8200 GCA_051001675.1 Nitrososphaeraceae archaeon
GTCCATTACAACCAGTTTACTACCCCCTAAAAAAAGACGGAAATAATTATGGCTACCATGACAACTATCGTAGCCAATTATTCTTGTTTGCTTCTAGTCTGTAATTACTTTGCACCAAGACATGATAGAAAGGATTCAAGGCTTTCAATCGTATCCATAGCACAGTTTGTAGTTGAAACAGCAGGTAAAGTTGGGGTGGTGGGTGTAGGTTTTGCAGTGTTACCAAGATCATCCTGTTGAAGCTTTTGGTCAGTTTTTCCTTTGGCAACATCACCAGCAGTGTTGTCGTATGTAGATGAGGCACGCGTTTGTTGCGGCGTTATTGCTATGGTGGCGATAAGCAGCGATGCCAAAGCCGCTATTGCTATGGTTCCTACACTTAGTGTGATTTTAGCGTTATTGTTGTTTGCCATAAGTTAGAAACGCATCGCTAGCATGTGTATATGTAAATTCAGACAGTTAATGCCATAATTTACTGCTGTTACATATAACGGAATCAAAAGCTAATGCGTTTCAAGAGCTGCATTGTTTCTCTTTATTCATAGAATGATATTAGTAGGAGTTTTTAATCATAGTAATCCAACCTGCGTTTTGGAATGAATAAGAATACGTGTTAAAAAATAAAGCGTAAGGTGGATGCTTAAACCATTGGTTGTGTCGTAAGTTGTGTATTAGTATTCACAGCGTTTGGTGCATTAGGATCTATAGTTGTAGCTGCGCCGCTTTTAGAAGGACAGTTAGCGTCACTACCTGCTTCAGCTGGTTGAACTCCGACACTACCAACCAACATGACCGAACTTGCTGCTACGATCGCTATGACAGCCATAAGGAAAGTTTTGTCGTCCATTCTATAAGAGGTAGTCGAAGCTGTTTATAAAACTAACCGAAAACCTTTATTACACATTTTGCTTTTTCCAGAATATTTCTTTATTACTTGTTACAAAAAGTGAGACTTAACAGTCGAGGGATTCAAGCACACAGATAATGATACCTTTTCATGCTCTCCCATAAAACTTCTAATCTTTTTCCAGTTTAGATTAACGTCATTCATGGCATAGAATTTATTGATCGCTCCAACATAGACAGATATGGCTGCAGAAGAACGATCCTTTTTCAAATATAATATGAAATCACAGATATCCATCTGGATAAGTTTGGGGTCTTTTTCTAATAATTTTTGATATTGATGTCTATCAATTTTAAGGTAGTCCATAAAATAGTGTAAGGCTTTAACGTAAACAGACCTAGTTGCAGGACTCCTACAAGTATTGACAAAGTTTCTAAAGGCCAAGGTTGAATTCGAGGTTGAGATCTGTTCTGTTGACATCTCATATTATATGTTAGTAGAGATCATTTAACCATTGTTAATAGGTAAGTTAATTAGTATTTACTATTTCACAATCATTTGATATGATATCCCCCTGAGCTGGATTATAATCTAAAATCGTATCTACGCCATCTCCACAGACGAATTCATTAGCACCAGGGCCGCCTCTCATTATATCGTTGCCAAGTACTCCATACAATATGTCATTCCCATCTTCTCCTGAGAGAATATCATCTCCATCTCCACCTATCAGAACGTCATTCCGTCCTCCACCATCAATTTTATCGTCACCTTCATTGCCTTGAATGACGTCATCACCGGTATTACCCATTATTTTATCATCCCCCCCGTTTCCCTCGACTATATCATCGCCACCATTGCCTGACAATATATCATTATCTTGCAGACCCAATATGGTCTCACTGTGATCAGTGCCTTGACATACATCCGCAAACGCTGTTCCTATTATTGTGCGTCCTTGGATATTTTTTTCTTGTACCGTACAAGTGCGCAAGTCGCCCAGCTGGAATGTACTGGGCTCATCATCATTGTCAGCAAAGACCAACATAACATATGGCTGAATTGTGATTATAAACGATAACAATGAAAGTGCAGCGAACATACTCTTAGTTATCTCTGTCGACTCTAACATCCGGATCAGATCTCTCCAAAGAACTCACTATGAGTACAAATGTCATTATATGTGACGTATATCAATGATGAAAACAATCCTCTTGCGTTTAGACAGTTATAATGCGAGTACATATTATTGAGACCTTAAAGCTTCAACTGGGAGATAGCGTGAAGCTTTCCAAGCAGGGAATAATCCTGCCACTATGCTGAGGGCCACAGAGATAACCCATACAATAGCCATATCTTGAGCTAAGTATACCGGATTAAGTGATGATTCACTAGAAGTAGTGGAGGTACTAACTTCCTCAGTATCATCATTTGCATTATCGCTGCTTTCACTAGCACTATTGGAACCAAAAGTTGCACTTAGACCATAACCCATCCCTATGCCGGCGACCAATCCAAATGTTGCTCCAAAGATACCTATTAACAAAGCCTCAATCAGGAATAGGACAAGAATGGTTTTGTTTTGAGCCCCCATCGCCTTGAGAGTCCCAATTTCCTTTACTCTTTCGATTACGGAAGTATATAGAGTAGTAATAATTCCAACAGCCCCTACCACCAATGATACTACTGCAATGCTTGAAAGAAATGCATTAATTCCTCCTGTAAACTCTTCTATGGTCTCTAAGATAGCTTTAACCGTTGTTATTCCAATGTCGTTTCCATATAATTTTCTAATTTCTTCCTCAACTACATCTACAAATTCACTTGATTGTGTTGCGACAAACAGCGAATCAAACTTTCCTGCTTTTTGAAATAGTGAGTTACCCGAGTCCTCACCTATCACTAAAGCCCCATCAATAGTGGGATTGCCAGTCGATTCCATTATTCCGCTGACCACAAAGTTTTTTGTTTCTTCTTCAGATTTACCCGTTTGCGGATCTACAAACGAATACCTCACCTTAACGCTTTGACCCAGGGAAATAAATGGAGTGTCTTCTCCTGGTGGATTGGCTACATCTTCAGCAACTAGTATCGAAGAAGGATCATTCTGTCTTATACTTGATCCTTCTACAAATCCCAAAGTGGGCGCAATTACTGTGAGTCTTGTAGGATCCATAGCCAAAACAGAATACGATTTAGTTTCACCAGCTGATTCTACATCAACTTGGCTCTGGTATGATGGGATTACTTCGTCTACAAATGGAATTGATTTTAGTCTGTTTACAACTGCTGAATTTAATGTAATTTTTGCTGGCGCTGGTGCTCCTACTCCTCCTATTCCTGGACCTCCAGTATCAGAATTCTGATCTTGTTGTGTACTGGATACAAATAGTATGTTAGGAGCTAGATTACTGAACTGTTCATTAAAGAATGCTGTAAACCCAGCGCCAATTCCGTTGACTGCCACCAACAGACTGCTTCCAACCATCACCATAACTATTGTTAACGCTGATCTAACCTTTCTTTCTTTCAGAGCATCAAATGATAAGTTAAATATTTCTCTGAAATCCATTTTTACATGTCCCTCATATTATAACATATCATGTGGTTAGATTCCACATTTTCTAATATAGTTGCTATAGTTATCGTTAGCACATTCATTGTTTCACTCCATTCTCTCTTTTATTTTCTGCTGAGGAAGATTTGTCATCAAAAAGTTCAAGATCTGCATTATTACTATTGAAGGTCTTTCCTTTTCCACCTTTTCTTCTTCTTCTGACAACGATGGCTAATATAGAGATAATTGCCAGGATTATCACTACTGGTACAATGCTAGACGATAATTCACCAGACCCTAAAAACCCACCAGATTCAGTAGTTGAGTCTGTAGATTTTGGAGTATAGTTAACAGTTCCATTCAGAACTAATTCATGTGTATTTCTTAAGTTGTCCGTATAAGTAACTCTAATACTGACGGGATACGTACCTTTAGGAAGGCCTTTGTCAATATTCAAAGGAATACTAAATGGAAGAGGAGAGTTCTCGGAGAGATCACCAAGGTATTGTTGGGGAGGAAAATCACTCACAAGAGCTCTCGGAAGTTGTTTTGTAGTTGTTGTTGAAGATGATGAGGTCGATGTGTTTGCCTGTCCAGTATTTATCATTTCTACCGTTGTAAAAAGAGCAATCGTGTTTCCTTGATTTAACAAGTTCCCAACCAAATTAGGTGTTCCTCCTATGTCATTTACGGCAAAATCATAAGCCTTTATTTTTATCTCGCCGTCAACGTATGCTCCAATACTAAGAGTGTCCGTCTTTGATTGTCCACCTGATATGTATTCTGCATCTACTGTAAACTCGATAGGGGTTGCAATAACATCCTCCGCTGCGAAAACTTGAGTAGATAATTCCTGTTTTGACGACGCATCCATTGAGCTGAATGTCCACCTTGAATCTCCAAGTATTTTTACAGAATCCAATGAAGAATCTAGAGAAAGAACTACATCCTTGAGTGGAGTATCTCCGTTATTTGAAACTAAGAACGTAACCTCTTCAATTTTTCCCGCTTTTAATAAAATCGAATCTTGTCCACCTGTATTGTCTTCATTATTAACACTACTGGCATTACCAAGATTTGAGGTAGTGGTTGTATTAAATGGACTGATACTCAAAACAGATTCAGGAGGATTGGGAGAGATTACTATGCCAATTGATTTATCCGTTGTTGTCTTAGTACCATACGCATCATTATAAGAAATTTCAAGATCTAAATTCTGTATAGTGCCACCCGAAGAGTAACTGGGGTACACCGTTGGTGTAATGAACGCGGATCGGCCTGCTGGGATATTGCCAACATTAAAAGTTGTGGTTTGGAGGCTAATTGTTGGAGCCTCAGAATCTGCTTCTTGTCCATCTTCTGTAGTTGCTTCGTCAGTCGAAGTAGATGCAGTAGCATTATTATCTGAATCAGAATCATTACGAGTAGACCCATTATTGCCAGCGTCGTTGCTATTACTATTGCTAACAGCAGACGTGGTAGTCCCGTCTGATACATCGGTGACAGTAGCAATAACACCACTTGCATCGGCAGAACCTTCATTTCTTATTAGAATTCTTAAATCATTTGGCGAACCAGCATCAAGGTTTTGAGTGTTAGATACCGCATCCAATACTACCTTTCCTGTTATTCTAAAAGGCACCGCAATAGAGGAGGATATCTGTCCTACTTCTAGAACCTTAGAATATACTAATTTCAAAAGTCCAGAGTAAGCTCCTACTCTTGCATCATTTAGAACATCTATCGTAAAATGAAGAGTAAAGATCTCTCCTGGTTTGACGGTAGAATCATGACTAGCAACAGAAATATTAGATGAATTTACAAGGTTCTCTCCTTCTATAGATCCAAATCCTGATGATGGTAAAGTTAGATATCCAGTCAGAGCTGTAATTTCTGACCTACCTTTATTTACTAGCACTATGGCAAGTGTAGAGGCTCCTTCTTCAGGGCCAACCTCCTTTTTGATAGAATTATTACTTGAAGTCGAAGATGATGATGTAGATCCAGAATTATCTGTCCAATACGCTTCTAAGAACGAAGGACTTCTGTCAGTCAATGGATCACTTGTACTAGGGTTAGGCTGTGCAAACACTACATTATTTTCTAGTATCGAGTTGCCATGGAAATATGGTATAAACAAAAGGGACAGTATCCCGTAGAGTACAAATATCTTATTACCAGCATATTTAGAATCTTTATTCTGCCTTTTACTTGTTATGGGTCTTCTTATATCTGATTTGGACATACTATATCTTCTTTCTTTTTCTTACTGCTAAAATGATTCTGGCTATTAAGCACTATTTTCTTAATGTCTATATCCGCCATTCTATCTTACCCAAGTCTCTCGTTCTATTCTCCCATCTTTGATGTGGATTATTCTATCTGTTTCTTTTGCAAGCTCAGAATTGTGGGTAACAAATACAATGGTTCTCCTATATTTATTTGAGAGCAATTTCAATAATCCAAAAACCTCTTTTCCTGTTTTTGTATCTAAATTACCCGTTGGTTCATCGGCAAGTATTATTGCAGGGTTGTTTATGAGAGATCTGGCTATAGCCACTCGTTGCTGCTGACCTCCGCTTAAGCTTACAGGTTTTTGGTTAGACTTGTCTCTTATACCAAGCATTTCCAATAACTTTAAGGCACGGAAATGACGCTCTTTTCCATTCATTCCCGCTATTATGCCTGGTATCTCAACATTTTTTAAAACTGTAGTCCTGTTAATCAAATTATAGGATTGAAAAATGAATCCTATCAAGTTATTTCGAATTCTTGCTATTTGAACATCACTCAAAGAGAAGACATCTACGTTATTAACAAATAGCTTTCCATAGGACGGTCGGTCTAATGCTCCTATTATATTTAATAAAGTCGATTTTCCACTTCCTGATGGTCCTACGATAGATACCAATTCTCCTTTTTTTATGCTAAAATTGACTTTTCTAAGAGCCACAAACCTTTCAGCTCTGGAATCGAATACCTTGGAAATGTTTTCAACTTTAAGAGCTAATGAAGTATCATTGTAGCCATTTTCTCCATTAGCCTCAATCATTGGTCTTTTTCAGTAACATATACGCAAGGTATATTATAAATATAACTGACCGGTCAGTAAAGCATAAATATGTTACCTTACTGTTGCCATGGGGGAAGGGATGGATGACGCTAAAGTACGACTATAGAAAGATTCTTTTTTATTTACAAAACACTGGAGAGGAATCTTTTTGGGAGAAAATGTGAATGAGATGAAGCTATTTCCAAATGCATTGCAAAAATTCCTGATACCTTATTTGGTTGTACTAGTTGCAATTACAATCCCAATATTCGGGGATACTATGCTATCATGGGTACCGTTCCTTGTTGCTCAAGGACCGCAGGCATCATCACAAGAACCATCTACTACTGGGGGAGGACTTTCAATAAATAGATCATCAGACAGATCTGCAGATGAGCCTATAAGTCAGAACGCTGTGACAACCGGATCATTTGGAGATAAAGGTAAGTTAAATATATGATTATCCTTTTTCTGTCTGTTAACAAACCAGGACCCATCATGATCAAATCATCTGTTTGAAGCCCAAGTGGAAGCGGAATATACCCAATGATTAAGATAATTCATACTCTTATGCAAAATAATTATTGGCAGAATATTTGCCAATAATTAAAGCTATTATATAATCAGGTCCTCGCAGGATATGGCTAGTCGATATAGTTTACTATAAGGACAAGCACCAAGCATTAAGATGATGTTCTAATGAATGTAACTGCAAAAGAAGTTTATACTAGCTGCAATTTAGATTTCTTGATATTTCTACCCTTTTAGTTAACTAATCCAAGAAATAAAAATCTATCTATCTATCTATTTGATATTTCCTCACAATTGCCTGCGTTATCATCACCTTCTTCTATATTAAAATCAATGATTATATCTATCGCCTCTCCACAATCGAAATAATCAGCTCCTTGTCCTCCCTGCATTATGTCATCCTCTGTACCCCCATATAGTTTGTCATTTCCTTGCTCACCCACAAGAAAGTCATCTCCCAGACCGCCTGAAAGTATATCATCTCCATCCCCTCCATACAACTGATCTGTTGCCGCACCTCCTTGAAGCAGGTCATTGCCTTCTTCACCATACAGTTTATCCAAGTCTTCGTTTCCTTGGATTTTATCATCACCTCCGTCTCCACGTATAGTATCTGCACCTAAGAGTCCAATCATAATGTCAGTCTCGTTACTACCAGTTATTCTATCGTCTCCAAATGATCCAACTGTAACTCTATTTTGGATTGAACCTGAAGTATCCGTAGTGGCTCTAGTAGTATTTGATGCAAGCGAATTGTTTATCGATATTCCTGGTCCTGTTGTTGAAGGTGATGATGGTTGTAATTCTTGCAGGTCTTCTTGAGCTACACCATAATTAACGGAGAGAAAGGCTGTCATGAAAACAAACATTATAAACATTATTGCTGCTATCGATATTAACTCCAAAATCAAACTCGATCTACGCCATAACAATCTACTCTATTTGTAATATAGATTATGGTAAGGCTTTTGAGATTACAGTTTTATCACTATTAAAGTAATTTTTTGTATGCCTTGCTCTTTAAAAATGTCTAACATGTTATCGGTTTCGGATTTCCGGTTCTCAATAAGGTTATTGGGGGCCCTGCCTATTTCCCCTCAATTAGAAATAATATATATCAGAGGTTCCTCGCCTTCTAGTGCCATTCTATCCTCCAATCTAAATCTATCAATGTGTTCAATCATAATCAATTAAACTCTGATAATCTACTCAG
>JBPCNB010000415.1:0-3995 GCA_051001675.1 Nitrososphaeraceae archaeon
AAATATCAACTTTAGAAGGAGCGCTGATTTCGAAAATATACTAATTCTGTTATTGTTCTCCTAGAAACATTTTAGCTCTTCAAACGTACTACTCTTTGGTTCTGTAAGATGCAATAGCAGTAAATAATAGCATGAATTATCTGAATTCACATATAGACATTCTATCATGCTTTTGCTACCTATGAAAAATAAGAAAGACACCAAAATCACAGTAAGTTTGGCAATAGCGGCGCTTACTTCACTACTAGTAGCAGCAATACCGTCATTGGCGATAACACCGCAGCGAACCCATGCCTTAGCCCCTGACACCAAGGGTGCTGTCGATCCTGGTGCTGGTGTTGCCAAAGGAAAGACTAACCAGTTGTTTCAACAGGACGATCTTGGTAATACAGCACAACCATAAGCATTTTCACCTACAATACCAACCGTAGGCTGCGCTATGGACACGATTGAAAGCCTTGAATCCTTCTTATCTTGCCTTGGCGCAAAGTAGTAACAAACAATACACCGTCGTTTCCGGCATACCCTTATCTTTTTCCAAGTAAGATTTTCGATGATGGGATATGGAATGCGATTACAGCTAGTCTAATTCGCCATCCTATTTTTTTCTTTTAATATTGAGACGACTAGGGGATCATGATGTCGCTTCATCTCCTTTTTGTATGTACAGGTCTACAATTTCAGGTCTGGGAGCAGGAGAATTACTACCTATTTGACAAATCAAGTTTGAGCTGTTTAGATCCCATTTAGCTCAAAATATCAGGTACAATATAATCGCAGAATAGTTTAGCAGATAAGAATCAAAGGTAATGGCAGCTCGCTTGTAATTGATTGTTGATACGTTAATGGGAAGGAGACAAAGAAAACGTTTATCTCATAATTAGCTATAATCTATATTTAAGGTAGCCATCAATATCTATTTAGTTGTTGTTATCTTTTTGTTTTACTAGTTTTTGCAATCGGATATGTAGGGGGAATAGGTGGACTTGTTATAGGAGTATTTCGCCTCCGTTTATTATCTGAGGACTTGAATCTTCTTCAGTAAAAGTTGCTGCAGGAAGGAATATCTGAGTTAGGACCTTTGGAGCAATCACAGCCAGACATTTTCAACAAAATAACATCTACCTTAGAATATACATAATTATGGCTTGCCACAGGTTCTTGCATATGCTTAATGTTTACCACTAAAACTATTTAAGTTGTCAAGGGTAAAATGCTGCACTAAGCACAAGTATGAAATCTATTGGGAAGAAGAAAATAAAATAACTACCACTTCTACAGGAAAGCGCAAATTGTAATTTTGAAGGATATGATGTATTATTACTTTTTTCAGAAACAGCACAATTAAGAAATTTAATAACAAAAAGAGGAACACTTGAAATACTAATCCCTCTATGCTGCACAACAAACCCTGTTAGACATAAACAATTTAGACAGGCCTTGAAAGGCTTTAGCACAAGAACACTTTCAATTAGACTCAAAGAACTAGAAAAGAATGGCATATTGGAAAGACAAAGGTACAATGAAATACCACCCAGAGTCGAATATAGACTTACTGCCAAAGGATAAGAACTTGTTGAATCAGTTGTTAGTATATTGCAATGGATGAGGAAATGGGGTAATAGGAAGAGATAGTATACAATTGTAAGGATAAAAAAAGCGGTAGTATCATGAATTAATCACTCGGAATCGATGGATCTATATTCCTTGCAATACGTCTGGTATTTCACTTAACCTGTCGACAATATGCGTTGCCATCTCTGATTTGTCAATAGGTTCTTGCAGTCTGAAAAGTGAGTTTGTATATCTAATTGTTTTCATGCCAAGTTTATTTGCTGGACTTATGTCTGTATCAAGTCTATCTCCTATCATTATATAATGTTTTGAATTATTTTTAGCAAGGTCCATAGCTAATTGAAATATTCTTGGATCTGGCTTGCTTATATTAACTTGCGATGATATTAATATTACCTTGAAAAAACTCTTTATGTTAAATTTGTCTAACAGTTGCAATATATCTCTAGATTGGTTAGCTATTATCCCAAGCATATACTTCTGCGAAAGAACTCTAAGGGTTGGTTTTGCATCATAATAAAATCTGAATAGCTTTCTCCGTCCCTCCTTGATATCGTCTTCTAGTCTATCAGCAATAATCCTCTCATAACCGTGTTGAGATACTAACCTGCAAACTTCAATAATAAGTTCCCTAGTACTGCCGTTACCTATCTTGCGACTTCTGATAACGTTGTCCCTGACTGCTTTGTAATTACGAATGTCAATTTTTGCTCCAAATCCATTTAATAATTCTAATAATTTATGATCCAAATAATCAATAAATCTCCATTCATCCACTAGTGTCTGTCCAAGGTCAAAGAATACGAACGGTCCTTCCATCGCCATTTCGTGCAATTACTTAGACAGTATAATGATTTTTGGAATCCTAAGAAACTGGGAATCATTGGTGCGATTATGATGGTAAGTGTAGCCATCTTCATTTACGAATGCCGTATCTAGACTGCACAAGTCTAAATTAGTACGAAAAAGATTCATTATAATCAACATGGTTTGAAAACTCAAGAACATTACAACTAACTCAACTTCTAAATGTTATTACTGCATCCCCCCTAGTGTATAGAGAATTGCAGAGATTGATATTGCACTTTTTATGTTACCAGATCTAATCTCTTGGATCGCTAGTTCCTTTGTTAACTTTCGAATTTTTGTATATTCAAATTCTTCTAGATTTGGATTCCGATGTTTCTTAAGCCCTTTCGCTAGAAATACAAAATTCTTTTGTGTAGTTCTTCCTGGCCATGTATAGGTCCAATTTATATATTGAAGTGTATTACATTCATATCCAGTTTCTTCGAGCAATTCTCGTTTAGCGGCGACGAATGGTTCTTCTTCGGGATTTATAAGTCCTCCCGGTAACTCTAACAGGGTTGTACTTGCTCCATGACGGTAATTTTCAACCATTAGCAGTGAACCGTCTTTGAATATGGGAACTACAATACTTGAGTCTTGCACACTTATTCTATTAAACATTCCAATCGCACCATCATTCTTTCTGACTTGGTCTTCATACACTACAAGCCAAAGACTTCTGTAGACAATATTCGAACTATTTACTGTATACATGTGTATAATGTTGGTAAACCGAAATTACATTTTATATAGATATTGTTCAAAAGAATTCGAATTAATGACCTCATTATATTACTTATATCGTGAATCTCCTAGTACTGATGAAGATCTTATCTCAGTTAAAGTATAATTCAAACCGTATGTTAGTCGTTCAAAATAAGAGAGGGATTAAGAATCCTTGATATAATTCATAGCAACTTAAGGTTCGTTTATCAATCTTCTTCTAATACCTAATTTCAAAAGTTTAGCTATAATTACGAAAATGATAGTGAAAAAAATAGCCCAGAAAAGTATTGCTTTTCCATCATTTCTATCTTTATTTAATTTTCTCTTGACTTAATTCTTGTCGTCACCTGGCCTGTTAGTAATGAATTAGCAAGCGACTACTCAAGATGGTTTTGTGTGAAGCTCTAACTATACGTCAGGATACCTTTAGCTGTGGCAGTGGGGTGATACTATTGTAGATTTCAGTTCAATTCAAGGCGATGTAAAATCAGACGACTGCGAAAGCCCTTAGCTTTAATTTGAGAATAATCGCCATATCATAGAAAGAAGAAAATCCAGCGAAGTTGTTTTATGAGTGAATACAAAAGATAAATTGGTTACGCTGCTTTCATTTCTCTAGCCTCAATATCATTTCCACTTTTTATCTTATTTCGTTTTACCTTGATCTCCATGCTAATTCCATTGCAGCATAGGTTAGCATAAATCCAATTGCTACCAAAGAATTTTTCTAACATGCTGACAATTGCCACGCTAAAAATATTGACAATATATCTATTTAGTCAAAATTTAATTGCTATGCTAATAATCTTCAACAGGCAGTAGTAATAAGACTCCTCACATGCTCT
>JBPCNB010000416.1:0-8636 GCA_051001675.1 Nitrososphaeraceae archaeon
ACCTATAGCTGACCCAATGAAATGTATTGTCAAGATTGCAAACAAGGCTAATCTGTCTGAAAAGATTACACGTCAAGCCATGAACATTATGACAGAAGTCGTTAAAAGGGGAATATCTGCTGGAAAAAACCCAATGAGTTTTGCAGCAACAGTACTTTATATATCATCTTTCAAAAATGGTGAAAATGTAAGGCAGTCTGATATAGCAAATGCTGCAGGAATAACAGAAGTCACTCTTAGAAATAGAATCAAGGAACTAAATAGTACGGTTTGGCAATAAAAAATTCGAACACAAACGAGAACACTGACCATTTTTTCCTTCGAAAGCGAATGGCTATACTACATCATAGGATATACTAAAATTCATTAATGCATTCAAATCTCTCATATTCTAACGATTTATTTCAAATGATTCAATCATTTTCTGAGCTATCAGGAAGTCATTTTGGAAATCCTCTTCCTCAGCCACATATGTGATAGTGTATACTTTATCATCTTTAATTGTCCACACTTGTATTGTTTTTAGTCCGATATCGGTAAAGACTTTTCATGAGCAGGCAAATCCGCAAGAGCAGTTGAATTCGATTCTAAAAGCTGTTTTTCAGTAGAATTAATTTGTACATTGGTGTATTTATCTAATGTCATATTCTGTAGCGAAAAGGTCTTAATTTGTATCCTGACATCCTTCGCTCCAGATGTGTCATCAAGCGGATGGAAATCAATATCTGCAGAATTATTCTCTAAAAAAAATAGATCTAACCTTACCCAATCCGAAGGATATTGAATCCTTATTCCAAATATAGGATTACTATGTTACAAAACTCTTTTCGCTTGTTTGAGCTACTGCCACGAGTTGTCAGCCTTATATCATAGTTTGATAATGACAATAAAGTGGCGATGATTAGCAAAAACTACCTGTAGGAAGTTTCGACAATTCGTCTAATATGATAAGATGTTGAAGACTATCTTAAGGTTTCTAAAACACACTACTTCATAACAAGCAAGAATGATTATTGATATAAGACCTTGTCATTCTGAATATAGGTTCAAAGTATCAAACGAATAGATCTGCCCTCTAAACGATACTAATAAAATTTTGTAAGTGTCAAATAATCTAGATTCGGTCATGATACTAAATACAATGACCCTTGGGAAAAAATCGTAGTCGTTTAATTAATACTAATTATGTTATTGTGCTAAGCTTCCAGTCTGTTTTATTTGCAGTTTGGATATATGGTCGAATTGACTTATTAATTGGAGAATTGCTTATATATATTGTAGTCAAGTTTAAATGCCAAATGTGGCTTTCTCGTTAAATACGTTACAATCTCTTTTATGGATTCTTAGACATAATGAATTTGACACAATTAATCTATACAACTCTCTAACACCTTTTGTACAAGTTGCAACAGGCGGCAATGGTAAAATGCTCAACTTTGGATACTGGAGTCAAAATAATAAAACCTCTGGCATGAGTCCTCTGCAGGCACAAGAAGAATTATCTGCACTGATTGGTAAATTTGGCGACTTTCAATCATCTCACAGAGTAATAGATATTGGAAGTGGGTTTTCTGCTCCTGCCATACAGTGGAAATCAACATATGACTTTCTTGATATTGTGTGTGTCAATATTAACTCTCAGCAATTATCTACCGCAGCAAAGACATTAGTTCCCCTTATTGCAACTAGAGCAAGGTTTCATGCCACTAATGCTGATATTGACAGTATTATTAGCACAGCAGATGCAAAAGCAAGGCAACCAATAACTACTCCTGTAATGTGCGGTGACACTATATCATTAGTAAATGCCACAGCCACGACATTGCCCTTTGCAGATATATGTGTCGATAGGATAGTTGCTTTAGAATCTGCCCAGCATTTTAAGCCACTACAATATTTTTTCAAAGAATCGACAAGAATACTGAAGCCAAAAGGACTAATCATAATTGCAATTCCAGTAATGATGAATTCTACCGGTAACAAAATTAACAGGAGTTCGTTCATACAACAATTTAGGAAACTGGGAATTCTTTATTTTAGCTGGGCATCTGAACATTATACTCTAGAGAATATAAGGTCGTCCCTTAAATCAGAAGGCATCAGTATTGAAGATATTCAGCATATCGGGCATTATGTCTATGAACCATTGGCCGATTATTATATTCAAAATAGGAAATTGCTAAAAAAAACAATCAGAGATAGTCTTTCCTCGCACAACCAAGTCATATCATGGGAGATTGTTGAGAATATCATTTATAGATCAGCTTTGAAAATGAAAGACTTATCACAAAAAGGTATTATTGATTATGTTTTGATAAAAGGTGCAAAAATATAGACATTGTATGTGCATAAGACAGTCTCAATCAGCAAATCCTTTTCACACCTATCAAGTCAAACTGGGAGCATAATTCGTACTGCTGTTTTGGAGAGAATTTTGATAGAATTTGACAGAGGAATGGACATAACCGAGCAAATCTGTCTTTGTGGCATCTGTAAATCTACCGATAATAAATAGAAAACGCCGCTTAGTTACACAAAATTTAGTTAGAAATTAGTATAGCTGTTAATGAGTATTAATACTAGGTCTGGTATGTAAAACAATTGGAGAATCATGATATTGAGCCTTCCAACCGAGGAGATATGCTTTATTCGCTCAGACAGTTTCTGCGTATCTTTTATTAAAATGGCAGAGCCAATGGATATTGCAGGTAATAGCCACCTTGCTAATTCAGATAAAGTTAGGAGATATTATTCAATATTTCTCAATACCATAGCTGGAATTGCAAAAGGTTTTGATGCTAAGATAATTAAGAATGTAGGTGATGGTCTGGTATGCTACTTTCCTAAAACCTCAGGTCATATAAATGACTCTGCCTTCAACGATGTCATAGGGTTTGGTATGACTGCAATGGCAGCTCGAAATACTATCAATAAAAAATTGCGCGAAGAAAAAATATCAGCTGCTGTTAACTATACGATAAGTGTTGATTATGGTAAAGTGGAAGTAGCCGAAACCGTATCATCAGGTGGTAAAGAGGACTTATTTGGTTCACCTATGAATTTGTGCGCGAAGATAAATGCTAAAGCCCCCATTAATGGCATGGTAATAGGTCACAATTTGTACCAAATTTTAAAAGCACTATTTTCGGATTCATTGCCTTTTAGTTATAGTAAGTATTATGACCTGAAACAAATAGGAGAGTACTCGTGGAAGGAGGAAGGTAATCAAAGGCATATTTCATATCCGCTATACTCCATCGTAGCAAACAAGGATAGGAATAAAGGTTTTTTTGCTAATCAGCGACTAGAACTAAAACAAAAGAATGCTCGTAATATTATGATAGTGGACGACGAGCAGGATATACTAATTACCTATAACTCAATGTTATATGGAGAAGGATATAATATTGAAACTTTTTCCAATCCACATGAAGCACTTTTACATTTTGCTCATGCAGATAAATATTACTATGATTTATTAATTTTGGATATTCGTATGCCTAGTCTTAATGGGTTACAACTATATCATCGATTGAAAGCAATAAATAAAGACATAAAGATACTCTTTTTGTCTGCTATTGAAGCGTCTGAAGAAATAGCAAGCATATTTCCTGAATTGAAATATGGTGATATCATTCGAAAGCCAATTGAAAAAGAGCATTTTGTTAAAAAAATAAATTCACTACTGCCATAAAGTGCTGCATCAATTCATCTAACAGATATTCACGCTAAAATTAGCATAACTTCATTATTTTATTTACTTCCTTTAATAGATCATCATTATCGATTGGTTTTTTTAAAAATAGATTCTTATCAAGTGCAGAATATTCTTTTTTTCGAAACTCTTCATAATACAATTCACTCGTAGTAAGGAAGCAGATCTTCACTTTGTCGTCTTTCTCTTTTATTTTTTCATATAGTTCGAATCCATCCATCTTAGGCATCTTAATGTCAAGAATAACCAAATCATAATAACCTGACTTAAAGTTTGACAATGCCTCCTGCGCATCATTAAAAGTATCTACCTTAAATCCATGATATTGTAATGCAAGGCTGCAGATCATGGTTAGGTCAGGTTCGTCGTCCACTGCTAGAATCCTTTTTTGTCCTTGTTGTGGTTGCTTTTGATTCATTTGTGCTTGACCTTTACTCCTGCTAGTCTCCACTCACTATCGGAAGTGTAAATATAAAAGTAGCTCCCATTTTGTCCTTATTGTTCTCAGCCCATATCCTACCTCCATGGGCTTCTATGATACTCTTCGAAATATATAATCCCAAGCCAGTACCTTGGGATGACTTTGTAGCAAACTTGGAAAATAGCTTTGTAAATATGTCTCTATTAATACCGCTTCCTGTATCGGTAATGCTCACAATTAACTCCTTCTTATCGTTATTCTCATGTGCATCAACAACTATCTGTCCTTCATTTGTAAATTTCAAAGCATTATTCAATATATTTGAGAGAACCTGTGTTATTCTTCCCTTGTCGGCCTCTACGAGAATATGATGGTTAGTATCTTTTTGGTCATAAATCAATTTTACATTCTTATTGTCACTTTTAATTCTCTCTGTGTACTCCTCAATCACTTCGGACAGAAACTTTAAGATATTAAATCGCTCTATTTCAAGCTTAAGAGTCTGGCTCTCAATCCTTGTGACATCCAGTATGTCACTTGTGAGCGTTTGTAATCTTTTAGCATTTCTTCGTATAACTTCTATTAGTTCGTCCTTTTTTTCTGGATAATATTGTAATAAACCACTCGTTCCAAGAATAGCCTGCGTAGGAGTCTTCATTTCATGACTGGCAATATTGATAAATTCTTTTTGCATTTTGTCATGAAGCTTTAGTTGTTCATTAGCTGATTCAAGTTGGTTATTTGATTCATTCAGTTCCTTTTCTTTTCGTTCTAGTTGGGTAAGTGACGATTCTAATTCTATTGTTCTCCTTTTGACTTCACTTTGTAATGTATTGCTCCATTTAATAAGAAAGATTATCAATACTATAATTGCAGCAGTAGTTCCCGCTAGCAATGTGAAAGTCTCTATTCTTTGTGTGAAAAGAACGTCATTTATTTGTGAATATATTTGCTGAGTAGGGGTTACTACTTGAACAAAATATTTAGTTACACCATTTATAAAAACAGGAAATTGTGTAGTTAATCTTTCACCCCTTCCATAGTCATATACACCATAACCATCGTTTCCTGCAAATAGATTCCTTGATAGGTTGTTTAAGACTGGATTATGGTTGATAAACTTCTGAGTAAATTCTCCAAAGAAGTTCTTGCCTACCAAGTCTTTTATACCTACCGCGAGATAAGTTGCATTTCTGTCAAAAACTGCTAAGAATTGTGAGTTAACATCATGTATATTTCCATAATGAGCAAAGAAAGTCTCAGTGGGTATTGCTACACCTACTAAACCAAAATACTCTCCTGTTTGTCTGTTTATTATTGGATAGGTTAATACTATTCTGTATTTATTATCTAATCCAACGTAGCCATTAGAAAAAAAAGACATACTAGTTTTCCTGTCTCCTGTGGCTTCTTTTATCCAACTCAAAGACGATACATTGGAACCAACAAAGGTATCCTCTCCCTTTGGAACTATATTCATTCTTACAATATTGTCTTTATCTAAAATAAAGAGCCTGTCTACTGGAGTAATCACGATTATTTGACGGTATACTTCTTCCAATAGTATTCTTGTGTTATTATCAGATAACTGTCCTCTTTGCAGATCCTCAGAGATGGCTAGCATCTGAAGCCTTGCCATAATTGAATCAAGATCTGAACCAATATTTTGAGAAATAGCTTTACTAGACTCTATCTGGCGTTGTCGTTGCTGCTCAATGAGGCTGATTTTGATATCATTTTCCGTAGTAGTCTGGAGATAAAAAAATAAACCATACGAAATAATAATAATCAATGTGACAGAAAGGATGGCTATTTTCTTTGTTTTTCCAGAAAAAAAGCTTCTATTACCAGCACCTTTGATGATATTTTTAAGAAAAGCCATATACTTTAGAGATGTAATTAGTTTTTGTTATGTTCTTATAATTAAAATTACCTGTACTTTTGATAATCAATTCTTTCTTATCCTATCAAAGGGAGATGATATGTCGCATTACTATATAATGAGTTTATAATGGTATCTAGGGGAATGCCCTTAAGGACTTGCCTTGCAAGATGTCAATTATTTCCTGTTCAACATAGACATTTAGATTGTCATTCTTACCATCGATATTTGCCACCATTAGAAGGTTATGCATGGAAGATAGGAATAACCAGAATTGAATTAGTAAATTGGTTATTTGAGAAAATAGATGGGCTCTACTATATCTACTATGTTTTTAGTTGGGTTACATAATGTACGTATGGGTTCTGGAGATAATTACATGAAAGGCTAAATATTGTGTCAGGTATGCTGACGATTAATACTGAAAGGTCTGTCCATCTTCTAACTCTCTGCCATCTACAGAATTAGCTTGGTTTTGAGATGGAGTATCCTTAGACTTCTCTTTCTTTCTATATTCTTTATAGGCCTTATTTGCGTATGTTGAAGGTGATTCTATGTTATCTTCTGAAACCTTTGTATTGTTCAATATGGAAGTCTACTATAGCTGTCAGCCATAAAGCTATATGAGTTAGATCTGTTCTAATAATATTATATTGGGTAGAACAAGATTACCTAAAACTATAATCAAATGCATAAATCTCTTATAACACGAGAACGACAATGGTACTAGGTACACTAATATACATAATCATAATCATCGTAGTTATTATAGTTATTATTGCCCTACTCAAGTTTTTGTTTCAGTTATTCTTCATCGCTCCTATAGGAATTGAGGCTTTAGATCTGGAAATCTTTAATAGAGTTATCTTTGCTTTACAGCCATCGCATTAGGGTTATAGTGAACTGCTGATTAGATAATTCTATATTTTTTCCTGTCATAGTTATAGCATGAATCTAGATCGTTTGTGATGCAATAACTGCATGCAATGGACCTAGGCCTTATGCTAAATATTGTTGGAACGATTAGATAACAGAAAACTAAACCAACCGAAAACGATGAAATAAACTTTGTAGACAAAGGATTTGACAGCGGTTGGCTTAATGTTCAAGGCTTAGCTCCTGATGATTTCAGTAATAAAAGATCTAAAAACCTTTGGAGGAAAAGGAAATACAGCGATCCCGAATTTGTATCGGAACAACCAATTGGTCCTACTGCCCTTAAATTCTTACATTCTGACAAACTTGGAAAACAATATCAAAATACCGTATTTACAGGAGATGTAGATAGCGGCTCTATAATTTTAAACTAAATCAGAATAGAGCTGGCTTACTATTAAATGAACCATTGCAAAGATGAAGTGACAGATAGTCATGACGAACTTGAAGAGGGTGGAGTAATATTTGGTAAAGGTTTAGGAGTTTTTAGGACTAATTACAGACATGCAAGTTGAACCACAGGATGGATATTTCCATTCTTTCATATGATGGAACTATATACAAATATATTCTGCAGCTAATTGAAGATAAAGAATGTTTTATTCAACGCAGAGTCTCAGGAGACTCGAAAGTATCCCTGTATGGAGGGAAATATGTTAATCTTACTTTTGTGCTGCTAGTTTTTTCTTTATGCTAGAATAGCCTATTAATCCCAAGCAAACAGCAAATATGACTATTGTTGTTATAACTAGTGCATCCAGAACAAATCTAACATCCATAAATCTACTTCTACATCTTGTCATATATACTACGTCATTTTCTATTTTTACCCACAAGACATTTCTTTCAGTAGTATTGCATAAATGCACCACCCTTTCTGTCAAAAATATATAGCATTTCTTTGGTATAATTTTGTACTAATTTTGGTAGACTCGTATTTCACTACTCGCTAGAAACGGCCTGCATTGATAATCCTGGCCAGTTGAGATATTATTAGGTTATTTTGTTGTACTATGTGTACCGAGTTTTCTCGAATCTCTTTTAATGACTCCAATATCTTGAGGTCTTTCATCCTGTAAATATCTTCCCAAGTTTTCTTATCTTGGTCATCATCAATCTTGTAAGGGTACGATGGCTGCCAGTCAATCAATCGTTTTTCTCTGGGCTGATATATTGGAGATGCTGAACGTGGGAAATTGCCGTTCCTGTAGTTCATCCCAGCTGGGCGCTGATGCTGGAAGCGGATCAAGCCTGTAAGATGGTCCACTGGCTCTCCGGTTAAACCATGCATTAACCTAATGTGTCGTTGGACATTCCAGTGCCTTGGAGACGTCATACAAATACCAGTACAGAAGGGACACCGCCACGTTCTTTTCAGGGACATGATGGAATATCCTACTACTCCTTTAAAGGGTTACCCTTGTTAGAGTTACTCTGAGTCACTCTTATAACTTTGTTTCGTTTACAAGATACAAGAAATTCCTTGGAGGCTACCAGTTCCAGACTTTTTGAAACATACACATACTTGGAACCCCATACGTTTCATTCAATGTTGATGCTATTCCTCTTAGGCTAACATTTCTGCAATGCATTGAAGAATTAGAGAAATGATGCGTGGGTCGTTCTGTAACTTGGCAAACGCTTCTTCTTGTTGTTTCATCTGTCTACCACAAATCATTGTA
>JBPCNB010000417.1:0-1551 GCA_051001675.1 Nitrososphaeraceae archaeon
GTTAATAGGATTACATAAGGATATAAAAGGAATCACGTACTAGTAGAGACAAATACCATTTGCAATACTGCCCGGGATTTGTTATCAGGATCACAAGAGCTGATGTGCTTAATAGAATTTATGGAGAACGAATATACTTTGTAGAACTTCGCAGAGAATGGTCAAAAGGCTTAAAATTAATTTTCATGGAGAAAACGTCAAATACAGACTATAGCTTTATTGGATCAGGGATTATTGGCCAGGTTATTCACCCTGAAAAATTAAATAATCTTGAGAAATTGTTGTGTGTCAATAATAATTGTTACAGAAAAATTGTATTCGGGCAACTGTCAAAATTTTTTCCCGGTATAAATGTGAAACACACAATTAAAGGGTCCTGGGAGAGTGTAGCCTTATTGCATGGGATGGGCTTAAATGCATCAGATATAGTAAAGATTGAAAATATTGCTACAGTGTCTATAGTCTCATAAATTAGTACGGTAGATTGATTTATTAACTAAAACCTAAGTACTGCCCTACCATATGTCCAATACATCATCCTTTAGAGTTGACAAGGATTCGCTTGGTGATGTCACAGTACCCTCAAATGTATATTATGGCCCTTTTACAACTAGGGCTAAACAGCAGTATAATGTTATAGGCCAAACTGCACACATATATCTTATCAAAGCGTATGTAATGATAAAACGGTCAGCTGCTCTAGCAAATAAGAATCTTCATGCCCTTGAGGCGGAGAAAGCTGACGCCATAATAAAATCATGTGATGAAATTTTGGATGGGAGGCTTGTGGATCAATTTGTATTAGACTCAATAAACTCTGGAGCAGGCACTGCATTCAATATGAACTGTAATGAGATCATTGCAAATAGGTCGCTAGAAATTTTAGGCAACAAGAAAGGACAATACGATATCGTCAATCCTAACGATCATGTAAATATGTCACAATCAAGCAATGATACTTTCCCAACTGCGATGCACGTTGCAATACTCCTTAATTCAATTGAGCTGTTATCGTCTATTGAGCTTATTATAACAACTATCAGCCAAAAGGCGGAAAAGTTCAAAGATATAATAAAAGTTGGAAGGACACATTTAATGGACGCTCTTCCTGTGACTCTGGGAAATGAATTTGAAGAATATGCATATTCGATAAGGCGTGCAAAGCAAATGGTAGATCTTGCAGGAAAAAATTTACAAGAAGTTGGTCTGGGTGGAACCGCTGTAGGGACGGGAGTCAATGCCCCTAAGGGATTTAGAGAAGCTGCAATTAGGTATTTATCAGAAATTACTAGGCTTGATTTAAAACCCTCTGAGAATATGTTTTATTCCCTACAGAGCAAGCTCGATGTAGCCAATTATAGTTCTTCACTCCGAAATCTTGCTTTAGAGCTAATCAAAATGGCCAATGATATTCGGTTGATGGCATCTGGTCCGGTGGCTGGTTTTGCTGAAATCTTTATTCCGCCTGTGCATGCCGGTTCATCCATTATGCCCGGAAAGGTTAACCCATCTCTGGCCGAGTGCCTTAATATGATATGCTTTAACATTATA
>JBPCNB010000418.1:0-1118 GCA_051001675.1 Nitrososphaeraceae archaeon
TTTGTTAATTTTTGCATGCAGGAATTCTTTGAGGGGTATCTATCCGCCTCCTATTTTTTCATCTGGTCATCGAGTAGTTACGTACCTGACATTAGGCATGTACGTCACAATAAGTTAAGCAATCTGAGGTAGGTATCAGCAGCATTTCGGTGGTACATTGCACCTATGACATTTCCCGAAATAAGGTCTTTTTCCATATCATCTAGTTCTTTATCTAGTTGCTGTTCATAATATCGGCGATTAGTCTCTTGCATTTGTTTCATGTACTCATCTGATTTCTTAACTAAATCCTTCCAATCGTTAGACACTTTACTATGGAGTTGTTCTTCCAATTTCCTTTTTCTTTCGAGTCTGGAATCCTTTGACATTGATAAAGGACATTTGATGCACGATATAAACATTATCTGCATAAGATACCCACATCTATTACTTCTAGATTGGTAGAACCTTTAACATCATGAAATGGGAAGATACCCAATCCCATGCTTTCTGCGATATCCTCTACCATTTTCGCACAAACTGGTTTCCAATCATGCATCTCTATCAAAAAACGTCTTACTATGGCAGGATGAATATCATAACTGATTCCTCTTAGAAGACAACACATGTCTTTAATCAGTACCCATTAAAGTATTATAGCAACAGTATATTCTAGTATTTATAGAAAATGTCTCCAATAATAATGGTAGTGCTTGCAATTGCTGGAGGTGTTTTAATAGTCTTCATTATATCAGGTTTTCAGATATTTACTGTTTTGGCCCCTGCAATAACTGAAGAAGCACCCGTGATTTTAAAGCAAAACGGAGTATGCATGTAGAAGCATCTGATGATGTTCCTAGACAAATTGATAACTGTCCATATGAGCAAGGTGAGCAAATAATTATAACTTACAAACGAGAGCAGCCTCCGATAGAAAACCACAAACCTACTTAGAAGCAAAAACAATGACATTTTCTAGATCGAGTTGAGGCTGGTCGAACCCTAAAGCAATATTTTGCAAAAATAATAGAATTCCAACCTTGAAACTAAGGAACCCTCTTCAAAAGATAGTTCGTTCTATATCTACACAACTTGTGTATTAGCCTACTAGCGCATCCTATGACAAAAGCAACTACATT
>JBPCNB010000419.1:0-3619 GCA_051001675.1 Nitrososphaeraceae archaeon
GGACACTTCAGATATTTACTAGGGGTTTTTGACATAGACATCAACTTTGACTAACCTCCACCGCTGCTTCTCGACTGAATCTTTCTTTTAGCTTATTCGGTACTGTCTCGTCAATATCACATTCCATCATTGACAATAACGAATCTGTAATGTATTCTGCCATCGTTTGATCCAATGCTCGTGCTACGACATCGAGGACTTCAAACTGGTTTTTAGTTAGAAATATCTGCTCAGTTCGAGTTTGATTGAAAGTCTTTAGTTCTAGGTCCAATGGCAATATTTCTGCTTTCATCATTATGCGATCGCCCTCCTGAATATTGCGTACATGTGTTTGCAGATCTGTCCTCTGCGTTGGTTATCTGGACACTGACATACGCCGTCTTCTGTCACTTTGTAAAACTTATCGTCTATCGTCTCCGATTCTACTAGCCAGGCTTCTTCTCCCTTAACTCTGAATATTCTCCTGCTTGTTGCGATAACTACTCCTTTGCTGTACCTTGACTGTTTCCTTACAACTTGTTGTTGCTTCATATTCTACCTAATCTTATACCTACTATTATATAGGATTTATGGTAGAATCATCTACCTATATACATATATAGTTGAGGGTATTATATTAGGTAGAAAAATAGGATATGATTATAGCAAAGAGCACAATAAAAACACAAGTGGGAGAACAAACAACACTTACCAAAGCATCCTCTAAGGTGGAATCACTTAGAACTACGGTTCCTAGATCCGTAGTAACGTTTATGAAGTTAAAAGAAGGCGATAAACTCGATTGGGACTTAAAGGCAGAGGATAACAAAATGATCCTGACTGTTAGTAAGGTAACGAATACTGGTAATAAAAAATGAACGTAAATCAGATTTACTTATGTAATAATGTAAAGATGTTGTTAAATAATTATATAGCTTCAACCTATGTATAGGCAAGCACAATGACAACTACCATTAACGAACGGCCAAATCTTGGACATTTGAAGCCTGTTAAAATCCACTCCAAAAGCGAAGAGGATGATAAGAAAGGATTCTATATGCTAATGGTTTCTGGTATGCCTGTTCAAGCGCTAAGTAATAACAGATATGTTGTCAACAGCGCTCAGGTTGAAATGCTTGAACAAAAAAGAATCCGTTATGAAAAGATAGATTAACAACAAGATTTTAGTTGGTCGAGCAAATCCGTATAGATATTACCATTCCTCTAAGAGATAATAATGGAGGATTGATAAAACCAGAAGAGCATAAGAAAACGAAGGATGAGCTGACCCAGCGTTTCGGAGGTTGTACTTTTCTTACAACCTCAGAAGGTGCCTGGAAGGATTTTAGTGATAGTGAAAGACTTTACCTGGATATTAATACCTCATGTTTTGTTGTCACTTCCAATACGGCGGAGACGATAGAGTTCTTTAGGAAATATAAGAAGACCTTAGAGGACCGGTACAAACAAGAGAAGATATTCATGGTATATCATCCTGTGGCTGAAATCTAGTTTCCATTTATTACTGTAGTTCACAATATTCCTGAGTACAAGTTATGTAGTATCAAACTCTGTGTCGATTTACCTTTTTCAAGTGTTTAACAAGGGTTTTTCTCCCGTATTCTTTAAGAAAAGACTTGGTAACATTAGACAAGACTCAAGCCAGTGAACATGCTTAGCTTCATCCACCTGGTCTAGTCCCCTGCGGTTTTCATTATCTTATATCTGCCGAGATATCTACTGCGAGTAGTTATATCTATATACGATATTTCCCAACAGTAGCTAAGGCTCAAAAGGAAGCCTCTTGTCGCAGGAGGGCCTAGACTCAACCGACTTCATTCTACTACCAAACTGCTCCATTCATTCGTTGAGTCGCCTGCGGCTCCACTTATAACTAGTAACCCGTCTAACAGATAACGACTCGGAGAGTTCTTCTACCCGAAGGATCTGACAAGGTGCTTTTCCAAACACTGCGCCTATTCTCCGAGTCTATCTATGGCTCATATCATATTGCTAGCTTTCAGCTTTTCCTGCAAAGTCATTCCCCCAGGAATCCATGAAACAAGCAGGTTATTTGGATCCTTATTTACAACTTCGACCCGTTTCCTTTCTTCATTAAGTACTCTATATGTGAATCCCCATAATGGTTTGAATCCTTTATTTATTTCTGTAATATCTTTTATCTCTGATCCGAAATGCATTTGCATGTGTTCACTTTTTGTGATGGCAATCTTTACTGCTTCATAGTAGTCTATCTCTTTTCCTTTCTTCTTATCAGTCTTGTCCTTGATAACTTCAATAATGTCTTCGTATGCTCTCTCCATAATACCTCCATGAACTAGCCTAAATTGACCAAATAGTGTATTGTGACATTCACTGCATGCTAAATAACTACGTCTTGAAAAGCCATAGTTGTAATATCTAACTTTTGAGCAAATGAATGACTTGTGTTCATTGCAAAAGTCGCATACTAAGTATTCCTCTTCGTGTTCATATCCATGAATGGTACAGGATTGGCCTAATCGAGTAGTTATATTAGGCATTCCTAGTCTTTTCTTTCTTTATATCTTCTATTTCCTTGGTCATAACTTTGTAGTGTTTCAAAGCCAACCTATAGCCATCAAAGATATCTGCATATGACGTAGACTCTTTATCCAGTATGTTTTCTTCTGCAACTGCTGTCCTCAAAGACGTTATCAGTTTGTCAAAAGCAGGATTGATTGCTACATATCCTCTTTCCAGTAACATCTTGCTATGTCCTAACATTCCTTTATGCTCTTGATTGAAGTTAACCGGCTCTACTTTCATAAACTGTTTGTGTTCTTTTGGTACGTTCTCGTAATCAGATCTCTCTCCCCACTGCAGCTTTAGACCTTTAATGAATGAAGGATTAGCACCGTCTATGTATATTTTCTGTACATTGTATTTAACAAGCAAATCCCATACTTTTTCTAACATTTCGTTAAAGTCAGGTCGTTTGTATTCTTCTGCATGCAAGATTTGCACCTGTCCATCTACAAACTGAGTAACCACAATACCAAATGAGGAGGGACCATAAGCTGGGTCTATACCCATACATCTTGAAGTATATGAGTTAGAAATATTAGGATCATATAGCTTGCCCCTTTCTATTGCTGCATCAATATCTTTAGTATGAAATACATTTCCTATTCCACCTAAATATTTGAGATTGTATTCTCTTTCAAAAGAGGGAGATATTTTGGCCTTCTCTATTTCCTCTCTTGCATAAATTTTGTCAAGGCCATAAGTATAGTCTAACAGAATACGTTTGTAAATGCAGCTCTCATCTGGTTCCCTCTCTATACTATCAAACAAACCATCAGGAGCATAGGGAGTTGATACCATCACTATGAAGGGATCTGACTTTCCTCTGTAGCGTTCAGAAACATGTCTTACATCTTCCTGTTCGCTTTTGCGAAAGAAGTCTGCTTCATCTAACAAAATGAACTTAGGATTGTCCAGGGCCCTGTAAGCATCCAAGTGGTTAGAAGGATATGCTTCTATGCTGCAACCATTTAGCTCCAACACAGTTTCTTTGTTGGCAAACGTGACTCCTAGCTTCGATTCAAACAATCCTTCTTCATTTTGTACTCAGTATAATCATCGCACTCGTTCCATA
>JBPCNB010000420.1:0-3924 GCA_051001675.1 Nitrososphaeraceae archaeon
CACTCCATTCCTTTTCATGTATTAGATTAAACTTTTTTCTGATTTCTATATGGATACACTTCCTGACAGAAGTGTAACCCATGTCTGTAAGCTATATTGTCACCTATGTATGGAAGTACAACAATTAGATAAGTGGTTGAATAGAATACTAAAGAATATTGCTAATGTATTGCATAGAGTCAAACCTCTTGTTTTGTGGTCAGGACATGGTTATCATATTATCATACCCGTGAAAGCAACTGAAGCACTAGAACAGTTTGAAGATTTCGAATCTTATGCAAGTGAGTCCTCCAAGGAATTTTTGCAGTTTGCTCCAAGATATTTATCATTAAATAAAGCTGACGATAAGAATAATCCAGCATTCGGATCATGTCTATTGAGGGTACCACATACACTTAATTCGAAGTGCTTGGACGAAAAAGTCGACCCAGAGGTAAAGATAATCCATGAGTGGAACAATTCGGAACAACTTCCACAAATTGATAATTTATTGGTCGAATTCCAAACCTTCCTTGTGGATAGAAAGTTGAAGGTTGAGATAAATCAAAACATAATGAAGGTAAATTATCTTAATTACTCTCCTAATAGAATATCATATGTTGAGAAACTTCTTAATATACCAATAGTAGACCATCGCAAATTTACAATATCTCTAATACTTGCACCATATTTTGTAAATATACAACATCAATCAGATTCTGAGTCTTTTGGTAAAATAAAGCAATGGGCTTTGAATTGTAATGAGATTGAGAGTCTAAAGCCTTCTATAGAATATTTTGAAGATTTAATTAAGACGTCCCTAGAAAGGGTCAAAAAGACGAGAATAAAACCTCTAAAGTTTGAAGAGACTTTGCGATATAAGAATATGGAATTGTATAATATATTAAAATCATGCTTGATATCTATTCCAGGTGAATATGTTAAAGAATTATCTTTTAAACTAATTGATGCCGGTATTCATCAGCAGATATTTAGTGATCATATTCCTATAGAATCATAATCATTTGAAAGGCATTTTTCTTACTCTGAGATATGAAACAAAACAAAAATTACATATATGAATTATTTTGAACTTTGTGATAAATGAAAACTATACCAAGCCACATTAACTAAATTTAAATAATTTCATAGCTGGTAATATCTCTTGGAAACACTTGGGATTCTAGTAGTTGCTATAGGGGGAAACGCATTAATGCGCCAAGGGGAGAAAGGATCCTTTGAAGATCAATATAACAATGTTCAACTAGCTATAAAGGAAGTAGCGGATGTCATAGAAAAAGGATATAGAGTTGTTCTTACACACGGTAATGGTCCACAGGTAGGGGCGGCTCTACTTAGACATAAAATGGCGGATGATATTTACCCAGCTCTTCCATTACATGCATGCGATGCTGAGACTCAGGGATTAATTGGCTACATGATTGAACAAGCGTTACAAAATGAGCTTAATAGAAGACATATTGATCAATCTGTGGCAACGGTGATTACAAGAGTAACAATCGATAGAGAAGACCAGGCATTTCGGAATCCAACTAAACCTGTGGGGAAGCCAATATTTGGGAAAGAGATGAGAGATTTGACATTTTGTAATACTTTGCAGTTGGTAGCTAAGAATTCAAATGAAGGATACCAGTTAGTAGTGCCATCTCCAAAACCTATTTCAATCCTTGAATACAAGGCTATTAGAACTTTAATGGATGAAGGGTTTGTAGTTATTGCATGTGGTGGAGGCGGAATACCTGTAATGGAAAGCAATGGTTTGGCCATTGGAAGTGATGCTGTAATTGATAAGGATCTTGTAAGTGAAAGACTTGCTACACTGATTGGTGCACGCAAATTGGTGCTTCTTACTAATGTTGATGGTGTTTACCAAAATTACGGTAAAAAAAATCAAAAGTTAATCAGTAAGATTGGTGTTAGTAAATCTAGTCTGTTTGATGTTCACAAGCTTCAGGAAGGAAGCATGGGTCCAAAAGTACAGGCATGTATGACATTTATTAAGGAGGGTGGAAATGAAGCTATAATTGCCAAACTCGGTAGACTCTTAGATGCACTTTCAGGTTTCTCAGGGACACATTTTGTACCATGATATTTTTTGGATAGATGCTTAGTGGTGATATGAAGATAAGCCGGGAAGTAAAAAGAAGAATAGAAGAAGCAAATAGCCTAGCATTGAAAAAGGTACTTAACTCAAGGCCTTTACTTGTTGATATAAGACGTGCTATTGATGTTCTTCCAAGAATGAAAAAAAATTCTATATTTCATGCTGGTCCTCCAATAGAATGGAATCGAATGTGCGGCCCACTACGTGGTGCCATAGTAGGCAGTATGATCTATGAAGAATTAGCCTCAAGCTGGACTGAAGTAGTCAGGATTATAGAGAGAGGAGACATAGAATTTTCTGCCAATCATGATCATGATGCTTTAGGACCGATGGCGGGAGTCATTTCTCCTTCAATGCCAGTTTTAGTTGTGAAAAATGAAAAATACGGTAATGTATGCTTTGGTCGATTTGTAGAAAGTAAAATACAGTTTGGTGATTTTGGTAACGATGCTATCCAGAATCTCAAATTTTGGTCTGAAACTTTGGCACCAGCACTTGGAAAAGCAATACGAAAAAGCAAAGGAATTGATTTAAAAAATATTATGGCAAGGGCCTTGCATATGGGAGATGAATTACACACCAGGCCAGTCGCAGGTACATTATTGTTTGCAAGCATAATTACACCTTATCTTATAGAAGTCGTAGATAAGAAAGAATCACTTGAAGTTACAAGATATCTGTCTGAAAATGAAATTTTCTTTCTTTGTATTAGCTTGGCAGCATGTAAGACGATAATGAATACAGTAAAGGATATCGAATATAGTACCCTTGTCACGGTTATGGCTAGAAATGGAACTGACTTTGGGATAAAGGTTAGCGGATTAGGATCAGAATGGTTCACGGGTCCGGCAAATATGATTGAAGGTATGTACTTCCCAGGTTATGGACCTGAAGATGCGAATCCAGATATAGGAGATAGCGCAATAACGGAGACCGCGGGAATCGGAGCGTTTGCCTTAGCAGATTCTCCTGCGATTTTATCTCTTATTGGTGGAACCGTTGAAGATGCGATCAGATACACTAAGCAAATGCGTGAGATCACTATTGCATTAAATGACACATTTTCGCTTCCTATGCTTAATTTTGAAGGAACAGCAACTGGTATTGATTTTCGCAAGGTGTTAAAAACTGGCATCTTGCCTATCATAGATACTGCAATAGCTCATAAAGAACCTGGAATTGGAATGATAGGCGCAGGATTAGTTAGACCACCGATTGAACCTTTTAAGCTTGCACTTCATGCTTTTGCTAGGAAGTATGAAATATCTTAAAGTAGATAGGAGCAAAATTTTTATTGTTTTACACATGAATTTGTATGAGACGACGGTTAGGTTTTCTTCTATTACATTAAATATTATTTGATAGCTATTAACCCAACCCAGATATGTGTAATATTAATTTATTATATTTTCTTACACATCTTACGTAATCATTCTAATGGAGGAGTCATCTTCTCGGAGATGTTGTAATATTGATCGTACCTATTTGAGATCTTAAGCAGCGTCCCTTCATCAAAAGGTCTGCCTACCAACTGAACACCGACGGGCAAATTGTTGTCAGGATCCAAACCAGCAGGTATATTAAATGCTGGCAAACCGGTAATGTCAAAAGCTGTAGTTAGTCTACTTAAGGCTCTATATACCTCAATACTTTTACTTGCACCAATATCCACTATAGTCTGGTCTAAAAAAGGAGCCAAGATAATCGTAGTTGGTACTAAAAGTGCATCATAATCTTTCATTCCCTGTATGAAGGCAGTCCTTATTTCATTTTTTTTTTTATGAGCATGGATATACTGTACTGCTGTTCTGTCCATTCCC
>JBPCNB010000421.1:0-2689 GCA_051001675.1 Nitrososphaeraceae archaeon
CTATATCTAATTACTGATCTCTCAGTTAGGTAGTCACGACTACCTTTACATACACATTATGGTGTTTACTCTATGACAAGATAATCCGAAGTGTTGTGTTGGTTTGAAGATGATAGCAAAGAATATAATAAAATTACTGGCAGTGTAGAAGAGAAAGTCAATAGTACTCTCACAGATAAAAAGGCATTATTGCAACCTGCTCTTGCCTCGTTTATTGATACGATAAAGTGTCAACCAGACATATTTAGCAATTTAGTGATGATGTTAACCGGAGCTTCGATTGATCAAAATTACTCTTCGTCATCTATCAATGGACAATAGCACGTATTTCAGGATCGCTATATTAATACTTACAGTCTATTGTAATAGGCGAAGCTGAGAAGCTCTATGATAAGATGGCAAAGGAGTTAGTTGTTGCAATTTTGGGAGACATTACTTCTGCGAATAGAAGTATTTCAGCGCCTCCCGCGCTTGTCCAGAATAATTTAAACAAATAACTTGATGGTTGATGGTTTAAAAAATAATTATTTAGAAACTGTGGTAAATGGGGTAGGTTGCTCATTAAACGGGTGCAGTATAGCGGCCTTTATGTATCATAATGATCCTCACCGACTAAAATCTTTACAAGCTTTATTGTAGTTAGATAGATAAAAAACGCTATAAGAAAGTTATATAAGAGTTATCTTTCAGAGGTAAATATATTTTAGTTTCCCATGTTGTGGAGCAAATGGTGTATTCAAAGTGTT
Source organism: Nitrososphaeraceae archaeon (assembly GCA_051001675.1). GTDB lineage: Archaea > Thermoproteota > Nitrososphaeria > Nitrososphaerales > Nitrososphaeraceae > TH5893. Next base: position 747 of record JBPCNB010000421.1, read on the forward strand.
GGAGTTCATACATACTGTGAAGGTCTTATCGGCTGATAACTTCCAAATTGTAAGTTCTTTATAGACGGCGGCGGAAACCATGCATTCGGATGAATGTTTCTGGCTAAACTAAGTTCTTAGTAGAAAGTTATATACGAGGGTATCACGGATACCACCATAACACAATCGAGAAGACTGTGATACTGATAATAAAAATACCGTTTCTAAGCAAACTAAAGTTAAGAAAGATAGACCTAATAGTTATGGGATATGTTACAATTATAATAACATGGATCATTTTTTTCGTTAACTAAATTATTATTATTATTATTATTATTATTATTATTATGTGTGTTTATATCGTCAGCCAGAGGAGAAGGTTAGAATTACAAGATAATAAGGATTGACTCAGAGACTAGGGTACTCAATCTACTACGTAGTCACTGCAAGTGAGTTACCATTATATTTCACTACTCATTCCACTACGGGCAACCTTAAATGATTGCTTGATCATAGAATATTGAGAATATTGAGCATAGAGGCTTATTAAAAATAATGGTCGATAAAATTAGTCGTCTAAGTCATGAAGTAGACACAGCAAGAGAAGATTTTAAGGTATTTTTGAATGGAGTTCAACGGAAAGGCACTAGTACAGACGTTATTCTCTGTATTTTATATGAAGCCGTTAATATATTTGAGAATATAGTTAAAGAAGAAGTTCAAAAAACTGGTGCAGACAAAGATATGAGTATAAACCAATTTCTAGATCTGATAAAGAAAAAGGCCATAAGGAACTCTCGTGGTGCCCATAATCGGTTAGGATGAAGTGTGTAGAAATGTGACTCACTTTTTGTCGATTGGGAATATCTCTATAGAGGAAAGTCATATTGCGATGACTGCTATAAAATGATTAAGGCCGAGAATAAAATATCGTAACCAAAATTGACAGAAGATGCGCTATGATTCAACAACAATACACAACCACCGGAAGAATGAGATATCCTCAAAACAAGAAGAAGCAATATCGGAAGGTGAACTCGTAGCAGAGTGTTTATTGGTACCGTATGATCTGTAACTGATCAGGCAGCCTTTAAGTTTGTACAGTTTCTTTGAAATCAACTGGTTTAAGGAACAATACTAGGAGAGGCAATAAGAATAGCACGAAACGCACGCAAATTAACAGGTAACCCTTCATCACGTGCATATCAGCTTCATGGACATCAATACATACAGATCAAATTTGGTAGAAAATAAATAGCAAGGATCGTAAATATTACAAATACCGATATGGCATTTCTAATTACAGAAGCAGAAAAACTTTAAAGCTAATGAGTTCTACTGATGATTAGAAAGAATCCATTCAACGAACCGATATCGTTCTGGGTTCTCCTGAACCCGCTATTATATCAACGTCTTTGTGAGTAGTAAGAAAGTAAGTCGCTATTTCAGTTTATGGTAGAACAGGCAGGTCTTAATTGGTGTTCAATCTACAAGAAGAAAGACAAGATAGTAAAACTATATCCTTATAGTATACATGAGAATAGCAGATTACTTATTGAATATAATAACAATGGCTGCGTCAATTCTTTACATAGCCTGTAAAGAAACAAAAGAACTCAAAACCCAAAAGGATATGGCTAAAGCGTCAGGAGTGACTGAAGTAACTATTAGAAACCGAGTTAGAGATCTAGGAAAGAGCCTTAACTCTTGCTGCGGGAATCGATCTTTTTACAGCTATACATTTTTTCCCATAGATGCTTAGTATAGAGTATTGACAATACTATTACGATAATAACGATCAAATCCTAGATTCATTTTTTTTGATTGATTGGCAAACTAAATGAAAATGTAGCCCCTTTTCCACCTGAGTTATTCTCTGCCCATATCTTTCCACCAAGAGCCTCAATAATATTTTTAGAGATAAACAGACCTAGACCAGTCCCTCCTTCATCAGACTTTGTAGT
>JBPCNB010000422.1:0-4080 GCA_051001675.1 Nitrososphaeraceae archaeon
ATAAGGTGGTAATGCGCATATTTTTTGACAATATCTTATCAATTAATTGCGAAAACTCATTGATCTCAGTGGCATTTAAAATATTGTTATCAGCTATTGTGCCGTTCGTGTCTCGAATAGCAAAGTCTTGCGGATGGAATACAATTACTGAGTACCCGTATTTTTTAATATTGTCATCAACATCATTAATGATATTATTAACCATGTTTTTAATTGAGCTTCCATTATCATACAATTTATAAGATATCATTGAAGGCACGTGAAAAGGCAAGGAATGAGTCAATGAAATATCATTATTCATCTTCCCAAATGCATCATCGAGACCCTTATTTATCTCTGCAGAATAATTGAACACACTTTTACCTTTATCGAATTTAATTTCAGAAGATATAATGGCGCTCAATAATCTAATACCTAATTCATTCATTGCCTCAAGAGTGTTATTATTAAAGTATCCGTATGGAGGAATAAATACATCTGATTTATTTCCAAACAACCTTTGCATTTTTTCATTGGCATTAAGCAAGGAGATTCTTTGTTCATCTTCACTCATCTTGGTATAGTTTACATGATCCCATCCATGCAGTCCTAGTTCAAATAGACCTTTTTTGTAGCCCTCTGAGACCTTGTTTATTATACTAGAATCATTACCTGTGTAATTCATGATGAGACCTAAGGATAAAGGCTGACCTTTTGATACGAAAATATTCATTGCTGCCACCTGCGCAATGCTTACAAAGTAATCTTGAATATCATCCATTCTGAAAACTACGCAGTTGCAAGAGACTCTAGGATCGCTACCTGCTGCTGTTGCCTGCAAGAAAATACTGGATAAAGGTTGAAAGAGTATTAAGGAGACTATAGACAATACAACGAATGATGGAAATATGAACCCTTTTAGCTTGCCGACTGATCTATATACATTTCGATTACTAAAAATGAGGTCTGAAAGATCATTAATCATAATAATAATTATGTACCTTTTGGAGTAATTATTATAAATATCTATATTTCAAGGAGAGTAGTATGACGCCTAAACCCAAGCTTTTCATGTGTCGTTATGATTAGCTATATTGTAATTTATACGGCAGAAAAAAGACAGTTAATAGTTTGAGAATAATAATAGATAATTCTGGTTATTGGTTGTCGTGGGTCACTGTGACAAGTTCCGACCCTTCATTACCTACTATTTAGGTCGTTTCGAGTTACTGGCAAACTAAATGTAAACGTCGCTCCCTTCCTATCAGTGTTATTTTCGGCCCATATTCTACCTCCAAGAGCCTCGATAATACTTTTAGAGATAAATAGACCTAGACCAGTCCCTCCTGCATCAGATTTTGTGGTAAACTTTGAGAATAATCTTGGTAATATTTCTGGGTCTATACCTACTCCAGTATCTTTTACAGAGACATTGATAACCTTGTCGTTGTTACCATCAGTAATTCTTACTGCTGAAACTATTATGTTATCTTCTTTAGTGAATTTAATAGCATTACTTAGAAGATTGGACACAACCTGTGATATTCTCCCTTTATCACCTTCCATAATGATGTCGTCTTCAGCTGAAAATAATATTTTTACATCATTTTGATCTTTCTTAGTCACAGTTTCATACTCACCAATGACGTCCATTATTGTCCTATTTAGATTGAAGCGCTCATTCCTTAATTTCAGAGTTTGACTTTCAATCTTTGTGACATCAAGTATATCGTCTATGAGTTGCTTCAGTCTACGAGCATTTCTATTTATGACGTACAGAAGCTCCTTGTTTGATTGTCCCATATCATTTTTGGAAAGAAGAATTTCTGATAACCCAAGAATTGGTTGTGTGGGGCTTCTTAGTTCATGGGCTGCTATGTTGATAAACTCATTTTGCAATTCATACAAATCTCCTTGTTTCCATAGACTATCAAAAATGTATGCATAGGAAGAAACGATCGATTTGCTATTTGAGTAGATGGATATACCTACTGCTTGCTCATGGTTATCTTTTGTGTCATCCTTTGTTTCTAAAAGAAGACACTCCTTTCTATCCGCCAACACAAGGGCTATTTTTGTTTGTATACTCGCATCAATACTTTTGAAATATACTTGTGGAAATGCTCTTTTGAATTGCTCTATAGTGTCTTCAATTTCCTTGTGAAATGGAATTAGAAGCCTAACTCTTATTCTACGTTCTACATATTCTTTAAGACTGCTTTCCAAACCTGCACGGACTTGACGGTGAAATGAATTAGGAGATGAAAACAGGACTGATAATTCTTCCTTTGCAAAATTGGAAATCTTGGTAGCAAGCTTTAGTGATTCCTGTGGGTTTTCTATGACTTCTATTTCAGCCACATGCACTCCTTCTTCAATGTTTCTTATTCTGTCTGAAGCATCTATTCCGTTTCTCCATATTTCTTCAAAAATGGAAGTAAAATGGTTCACATAAGCAGGCTCGCTACTCAGAAGGAGGCTTTGAATTGAAGTACCACCTTCCATCTTTTCTATTGTTACTGCGATTTCCTTATCTGAAACTCCAAAACTCATTGGTGGCAGATTTCTAACGTGTCTTACTTGTATTCCTGATTCAAGATATATTTTGGCTACATGTATATTGTCTTTATCTATATTGGTAACATATCTTATTCCGTTGTGTTCGCCTCTTCTTTGCCTGTCTAATAGTTTTTTCTTGATATCAAAAAAATACTTATAACTATAATGCAATCCTCCCGAAGGTAAACAAGTAGACAACTGATTGGAGTTAGCAGTTAGCCTAGAGATCTCCCATACAATTTCATCTGGGTTTTCTATTATCTTTGTTTCTTGAATTATTATTCCCTCTTCAATCTCTCTTATCTTCCGCTCAGCTGGTATTGCTTCATTCCATAGATGTTCAAATAAATATCGTTGCTGTTCTACAATGCTTTTCACATTGCTATAGACAATTTCTGGATGCGCATGTACTTGTTGCATAATAGAAGTATACTCTGTATCTGTAACTACAAAATTGGTTCTAATTCCGTCAAGATGTCGAACCTGACCGACTTTCATCAATTCATTGCAGTAGGGGATATTATCCTTTCTAACTTCAGTAAGATACCTGAAATTCATCTTCGCTTCCAATACCTTCTCTTTAATAACCCTATGACTGGCGTGAGTAGAAGGCATGACATAGTCTTCGCAAACATCTATCATAGTGTTTGCACCAGATATGACCCGTGAGAATAATTTTACTGCGTTCTCCGCACCATATAATACTTCGGTTCTGGTTGTACCAGTATTATCGGGAGCATTCGACAAGTTGACGAAATAATGTGTAAATTACATTTAACTTTGACTGTTTTCAACGATTAACATAGATAAGATAGTAGGTTTTTGGCCACTCTATCCATTTCATTTTCATATATCGTATTTCGTTTAATTCCTGATTGCCTATGACTATTATGGTGATAACTCTTATCTATCTTATAGTAGATTATTAGTGATTAATGGCTTCGAGCAAAGAAGAGCGAAAAGATGGGGAAGCAGCCTCAACAGTATCTTCGTTATCTTCGGAAAAACAAGGACAAGAAATCAGAGAAGCTATAGTAGATGCATTTGATGAGGCCAAGGGTAATACTGAAAGAGCTGTAAAGGAAGCAAAAAAGGAGATTCCACGTTATAGAGAAGCTATTAATAATTATCAAGAGAAAAGATTAGAAGCAACAAGAGAAATAGCTGAGAATTATATAGATTCACAAAAAGAGATTTTCAATTTGTTTCATCAATCAGCATGGGTATCAAGGTTAGGAGGAAATGAATATGGATCATTTTGGTTGAATTGGATGCCTACGATAACTAAGGGGATGACACAGACAAATGCAAGTATGGTTAGCGGTTATCTAGACAGTATTTTCGCCGCTACAAAATTAACGAATAACCTGATTTCTGCTAATATGGAAGGATACAAGGCCTCGACGCACCTTGCAAGAGAATTCTCAAAGATAGCTGCAAATAATCTAAAGTCAATTGGACAGACAGTCGGAGCATATACAAAATTTATGAAACCATTTGGAGTAAGAGGTTCTTCCATAGCAAATCAAAAAGAGAAAAGAT
>JBPCNB010000423.1:0-4251 GCA_051001675.1 Nitrososphaeraceae archaeon
TTTTTCAAAGCAACCTTAGAATTTTCAAGTGTTCGGATTCCACTCAGGATCCATAAATTTACAAGTCCCATCCTGAAATACTCTTTTTGATCAATAATACCGATCTGATGTTCTACCGCTGAAGAAGAAAGATATTTGTGCAATAAATTAGCAGTAGCTAATCCTCCAAATCCCGCTCCCAAGATTAAGATACGTTTTCCCGTCGAAGACAATGGCCAGATAAATATATTAAAATCCAACGTAAAAAGATTGTGATATTGCAAGACGAAACATTTTGGATGGCGGTTAGCCCATCGTTGTCTTTGAGATCTGCAAGGTCTGATACGTAATTTTACCAATTGCGCTACCCGTATCTATTGGTTCTTCCCTGATGAAGATTAAGGACGAAAATTGATTAACAAAGTAAGTTAATATCAGAATTCTATCTTAAAAAGTTTGCAATAAGGTATTTAGTTATAGAAATAGTATACCCGAAAGGCTCTATCACGGAATTGCATGTTTGGGCCAATAACTCAGTATATCTTTCTATATCATAAGTAGTATTTTCATCAATAATCTCCAAAGGAGTAGCAACAGGTCTTCTTTTCCCTTCTCTGTAATCAGTTATTATGTATCTCAAAATTTGTCCTCCTGTCAAGGATTTTCCTTCTGTGTTTAGTCGCCTCATAGCATCGTTTTCGACTGTATTCCGATTTATCTGGTATGCATCAAGATCTTTTGAGCGACGTTTAGAAAAAGCTAACTCTTCAAGTGGTATACTTCTGTCTTCTTTGAGTAACTGTTTGTATTTCTGAAAATGTTCATTCACATAAGACATCAATCTTCTAACTTCTTCTATATTGTTCCCAGAAGCCATTATCTGCAGAATTTCATTTTGAAACTTAGAAAAGAGAGCAGGGGTATCTCCTCTTCTTGCTTCTATCCCTCTCACTTTTAGTTTACCGTCTTGAAATGCTCCAAAATAGCGGTTGACTACAGGTAAGCTACTATTTATTTTAGAAGGTAAAAATGCAATCCATTTGTATATTCCTTCAAATGACATCCTAAAACCTGTCTCTTTTTCAATTATCCCCTCTAACTCTAAATAATCCTCCATTTTAGATCCTTTCTTTAGGATCCATATAGAATCTACAATTCCATGAATAATTTCAAAACTATGATTTTCAGCTATTTTGGATGTCTGCAAAAATATTTGTCTATCAAGCGCACATACTGCTATGTGAGCATCAATTCTTCCAAACTTTGCATTGTTGAAACCCAAATAACCAAAAGAAGTTACTAATATCCATTTTAATGCAGCCTGTCTTGCATCATAGATTGATTTTATTTCATTATTATTATTATTATTATTAGTTGCACAAGTTTGTTTAAGCTTCTTGTATTGTGCACGTTTATCCAAGACTATCTTCAGAGCAGTTGGAACTATTCCTGTTCTTTTTTCACAGATATTATAGTCTAATTCAGGTACTCTCATTGTAGATTGAGAACAACATTTACAATGTACAGTTTCAGCTGAGATATTCTTTTGAAGCATAATATTTGGATAAAGGGAAACAAAATCAAATTCAGCAACTCGTTCATGTACTCCTATTTCTGGTTCAAAGATAAATCCACCTCTATCTGCCACCAATAGTTCTTCAAAGCTTTTGAAATGTTCTGCTACTGTTGGCTTCCAAGGTATTAGTATATCTTTTTTAGTAGCATAATAGAACTGCAAACTACTCAAACATCTTCCAATAGATGCTCTTGAAGCTGTATGAAGAGGCATTCTACATAACCTGCTTATTTCATATAGCCCATGTAATCCACCGCTATTATTTCCTTCATCTAAGAAAAAAGAATTGCTTAGGTCTATGTGTATCCGACCCAGCAATTTTGTAGTAGTAGGTTTGAAGTATACTTTTCCATACGAGACATAGCTTGAGCCCTTACTATCTGGTTTTTTTAAAGGTATTGGTTCTCTACTCATAATCAAAGGTATGCCATTTTCTTCAGCCCTGTAAATTAGATGCGGAAAAGTAATTGAATCCCCATCATCTGTGAATACAAAGTCTGGGTCGATTTTCTTGTTAACTTCATACATTAATTCTTCAATGGTATCTGCTTCTGATTCTTTTTGAATTTCAATCCTTTCATTTGGAAGTTGAATTACAATTGAACTTATCCTGTCTCCTAGTTTCGCTATCTTTCCTTCTTTTTTTAGGTTGATTGTTAAATGCACTGATTTGAAATCTGGTATCCAATAGTCTGTTGAAAGAACATTATCTTGTACTTCAAGATTTGATGGTTGCTTTGAATCAAAATAGCAAAAAGCTAGTGGAAAGCAGTCCTTATCATAGAAATAGTATTGAGAAGGCAATAAATCCACATTATATAATCTAAAACTACCAAATCTTTTTCCAAAAGATTCAATTTGTCTTGCTAACCTTAATGCTTTGGTGGCTTCTTTTAAGGATAATTTAAGGACTCTTGACTTAATAGTGTCTGAAAGTCTTTCATACCTTAGAACAAACTCATAATCTTCTGCAGCTTTCATAATTTGTTCTTCTTCAAGTAAGGAAAGTAGTTCTGATTTATCATCTGCTGCAACATACAGACAATAGCTCCAGCTTGAGTCTTCTAATCTGATGCTGCCATCTTTCTTTTTTATCCATATAACCATTTTATCTTGAAGAGGATAAACATCGAATATCCAGCCTTCAACCAATTGAAGAGATACTCTCCCCTAGTTGTAAATATTGTGTCAATAATTTATGAGTCAATGGTTAGTTACGGTAACGTACCGTACTTTATAAATGACAAGAACAAGGAGCAATTTAGCAGGCCTGCTAGTTTAACGGTAGACCATTCTGGAAATATTTTCATTGTTGATGAGGGTATAACCGTATACAAAAGTTCGACAGCAATGTAAACTTCATAACAAAATGGGGGACAGTTCAAGGAGCCGATAAGTATAGCGCTAGACTCTTCAGGGAATGCATATGTAGTAGATCGTGGAAATAGCCGAATACAGGTGTTTGCTCCATAGTGAATTTTTTTAAGATGGTTTGACGTCCCGTTAGACTCCTATGATTCCGTGAAATTGCACTTTCCCACATACAGCACTCGAAGAGCATGTACTTTTTTTGATCCCAGGATGTACATGCAAAGTGTCAGACCGAACGCCAGACACAGCACATGTTCATCATATTTTTGTATACTTTTGCGCATGTATTTCATATGCACCAAAGAGAAAGAGATTTCTAGTTGATTTAGTTGGTTCTACATTGCTTCTACATATTACTTTTATAGTCGATGTCCAACCTTATCTGATGCTCCTTTCGATTTCTGTCACTATAAATACCAACTCAGTATCACATAGTTTATCCACCTATTCATCTGCAGAATTTAACAGTTCAGTACGAATACTATATGCTCTTCCTAGAAATCCAAGTTCTCTTATGTATCACCAGTTTCGTTATAAATGAGAATCTACTTGTCTTAACATTTCAATCACATTCTGATATCTTCCGATAGGAACTATCCTTAACGCATTAAATACAGCCCACTGTGATTCAATCATGAACTGTTCTACAGAATGTGAATTTTCTGCATCTACAGTCCAAAGGAAAGTATGTTCCAAGGGTGAATGATATTGATCTAGGATCTTTATTTTATTTTTATTGGCGATGTCGTCAATATCTTGAGCCACTTTTAGTACTATGTTTCTGACCTGTATATTATTGAGTGGACACGATTCGGTAGTATGACTTCCATAAATACCATATAATGCCATAGTTGAGAGACAAATATCTGCCTATAAAAATTTTGACTTCGAAAGAGATATTATGTCGATAACAACAGCTTCAAACTTCTTCATTAACACAACCACAACTTTCTTCAACTGCCCATAAAGACACAATGTGGGGTCGGCAAAGGAAGAACAGGGAGAAAGGTGAACATGAAGTAGGAGTGAGGGGTCAATCCTCTTATCTACAAAATTAGTATTCGACAACTAGCATATATTGCTCTGGCTGGAACAAGAGCAGCAACATTGTGGATAGTTTTCAATCTCTGCACAATTACTCTTTTTTATCCCAATGTAATATTCTATTTAGCAGAGGTTACGAGCCTTATTTTTATCAATTTAACAGCGATTCTTTAGGAAATGGTAGTAGGTATGAACGTTCATGTGCTTAATCATTTAAGAGGTGTCAAATTTACTTCTACTTCTTGTTTCTATGGCTCTTCTATGTGTTCTCTTTAGCACGT
>JBPCNB010000424.1:0-1683 GCA_051001675.1 Nitrososphaeraceae archaeon
TGCTCCTACATTGACATCTAGTATTGGTTCTGGAAGCATCTTGCCATTAACTATTCTTTGAACTGTACCTTTCTCTTTTTCTAGTACTAAAATATCGTTGGGTCCAAGAAATGCCATGGTGGTAGGAAATTCTAGTCCTTGAGCAACTGTTTCTACACTTAAGGTGGGATCTCCGACAATTGGTATGTCTCCACCTATGGAAAGATTAACATCCGGAATGCTCTGCTCCTGTCCGGTGCCTTCATCTTCCTCTTGACCAAATACCAAATATTCAAGACCAGGAGCGAAAATGGAGATCAATAAAGTTGCGAATAAAGAGAGAAGTAGTTTCAATAATATACCAAAGATTTTATTATCTAATAAATATGCATCTACATGAATTGCTATATGCTTTTACTTAAAAAATGATTAATAACTAAGATTTAGTTATAAACTTATAAACATTGTATTGATTTCACAAGCCCAGTTATGACTACCAGTACTATAGACCAAGATAGTAAAGTTACAACCTTGATCAATGTATTTACTGTCGAGCCTAACAATCAACAACCACTTGTAGACTTACTGATAGATGCCACAGAAAAGGTAATGAGTCAACAGGAGGGTTTTATCTCGGCTAATATCCACAAGAGTCTAGATGGTACTCGAGTTGTAAATTATGCGCAATGGAAAAGCAAAGAAGCGTTTGAGAAAATGTTGAAGAATCTAACAGCAATAACCCACATGAACGGTGCGTTCTCCATTGCAAAGGTGGATGGTAGCCTTTATGAAGTAGTTTTTGTGGAGAATCTGACTACAAACTAGTGCGATAATACGATCTGCAATAGAATTTGATTTGAGAAACGGATTGTTACAAGTATATCATGGAACTAACTACAGGTCAAATGGACCACCTAAACAAGACAGAAAAAATAATAAACTTTTGACAATGCATCATGGGAGTTCACATATAGGATACTCAATGAAGAAAAGAAACGTGTTAAAGTTATAAACAAAGACCCAGATAACATCCCGACGACGACGACGAAAGATATGGAACAGGAATAGAATGTCCACGCTGCTATGATGTTATAACATTGTCTTCTAAATTTGATCGGCTAGGATATATTTGTCAAAAATGCGATCTATTATTGGTTATAAAGTAACTATTCTTGCTTTCCTTCAAAGATCTACATCAGATTTTGCTTCATTATTTTATACAACTCTTCATCAGCCATTTTTCTTTTACCCCCTAGCCATGCTTCTACATCATCTCCCGCTAAATACCTAAGACTAGGATTTTCGTCTCTGATAGCGCTAAGAACTACCTTTGCTACGAGGTCAGGGGAAGAAGCATTTTTCATCATTTCTTCAAAGCCAACAGCTATTTTTTGCATTATTTGAGAATATGGAGAATTCGGATCCTGAGATTTCTTTGCAACAACCAAACCGTCAACGAAGTTTGTTCTAATAACTCCTGGTTCCACTATAACCACTTTAATACCAAATGGCTCTAATTCATATGACATAGATTCACTTAGTCCTTCAACTGCAAATTTTGTACTAACGTAAGCGGACCCGCCAGGAAAACCAAATCTTCCAGCTCCCGAACTAATATTAATGATGGTTCCAGATTTTTGTCTTCTCATAATTTGAAGAACTGCTTGAGTTGTTCTTATCAATCCAAACACATTGGTTTCGTAT
>JBPCNB010000425.1:0-2323 GCA_051001675.1 Nitrososphaeraceae archaeon
TCCATCTTTTGCTTAACATTTGACATAAAGTACACACGTCTTCCTACACCGCCCTATGATCAAAGAAAATATCCATCTTTTGCTTAACATTTGACATAAAGTACACACGTCTTCCTACCGCATTTTCCAATCCATATAAAATCTCAGATTGGTTTGCATGTGAACTAGGAGGAAGAGGTGGGATAGTGTTCACTAAAATATTATATGCAATTGATATTATAAACAAATCACCTAAGAATAGTCGTATTTATGCGCGATTTTCTATGAGGCAAAAAAAGACCGTGAAGCTTATCTGCACCTGCTATTCTCAATAGGATCAATACCAATACCGTATGGAATCAATATAGAGAGAGTCAGAGGACCATTCCCCCACATTCAAAGAATTTGATTTTCGGCTTATCAATGGGGTCGTAAGGGTTCGTGAGTTTGCGTATGACGAATATGGGTATTGACTTTGCAGAACTATGTCACAGTTTTATGAAAATATGTTGGTTTCCAGCATCTAGAGATATTATCTCCTCAACAATATGAAAAATGGAAGTAGATCTCACATTAAAGGGGTGGACTAAAAAGGCAATGAGGGTTCAAATGGCGTATGAAATTGATTCATACCGATCATAACATTAGTTTTTCTGTATTGTTTGTATCAGATCGATGTTTCTTCCACTGTTGATACCGATTCTTATGAAACCTCTATTTGTAGTAATTCTAGGACTCATTGCAAAAAGGTAACTATAATATGGCCCCTCTTCTATCGCAAGTGATCCTACATCCGGCACAGCTTTACATTCAATTCCATTCTCAACGATCTCTTCGGCTAATCTTTCAGTTAAACTACCTCCTTCTTCATCCCTAAGAATGATTTCAGGTGGCGGTGCAGTAGAGGCTTTGCTATGATCCTCAGATGTTACGTCTTGCCGAATATCATTCACTTTTTCTCCTACAACCTTCTTTGCTCTTTTATAAAAGTACCTCGAAACGTCCTTTATCAATTGTGGAATCCATATAACAAGAGCTATTCCTTTATTAATTATCTTTCGTGTATTATGTTGTGAGGTACATAATGTACTTTTGGCTAGCCAAAGCTAACAATTTAACTTTGCCTTGACTATTTCGATTAATTCTCAGATTGGTAACGGTTTCCGAATAACGCGATACACTTCAAGTTTCAGAAATGATTCCTGTAGAGCTTCTTATCCTAGCTCAAAACATTCATTATGGGCATGATAATATCCAATAACAACAAAGCATAAGCTCTTGTAGTTAGATAAAGTCAATACTGAACAACGATTGCGTCTACACTAATCCAGAGCGTTCCCATACAAGCTTGAATTACATCGATAAATCATGTTCATCACCAAGCAAAAGAATTCTACTGTTTTTGATAGTAAAATCGGAACTAAACCTAAACGAAGAATGATGCCTTTTTCTTGCTCGTTAAGACCAGACTGGTTATTTCCATCGGAAAGGGTTAGGTTTTCTCATAAGGTTTTTTGGCATTTCTAATGGCCCAAATTTTTCTTATGCGATCGCGTCTACGATATATTCAGTATTATTCAATTATGTTGGTGGTGAGCGACAAAACCAACAAATCCGATAACTAGTATAATGAGGAGAAATCTGGTTAGGGGAAAAGGCAAGATAACTGCATCTATTTCTCACAAGTTATACCGCGCCAATACAACGGATTTTAGAAAGTCCGTATTAAGACTTTTATTTAATGGTCTTCATATTGAGATCATGGAAAAAAGAAAAGGAGACGAACATCTTCATCATCCAGTATGCGAGGTTTGCCAAAAGGAGTTTACTGATACTCACGAACTTAGTGTCCATATTGATCAGACTCATAGGAAGAAAGATATTAGCACATAATAAAAAATACATCTGCGTCAACATATATCTGAGTCAGTTTCAAAGCAAATATTCCCCTCTATTAGTTTGGTTACTATTCTGTACATTTGTTCTTGACGTATCAAATTCAGAGACAGAGAAATCGGGAAAGTGTGATTGCCAAGAAAGAAAAATTAAATCTGTGTGTCTAGTATTGACGCTAGCAAATGAACAAGAAAAATCCTTACTCTATGGCAATATGATCTTTGTCTTGTTTTGAGAAATGTTCGGTTATTGTATTTCTCCGCTACATAACAATGAAATAAAAGATCAGTAGATATTTAATAAAATTCCCAAATTAGACCACGATTGCATCAACACCCGTAGCATCATGTTACTAATGGAGCGCTGACTGTTCTGATTATTCAAGATAGACCAAATCGAAATTCCCATGACTTCTAGAAAAAATATAGGATTTGCAATTGCCTTACTC
>JBPCNB010000426.1:0-1502 GCA_051001675.1 Nitrososphaeraceae archaeon
AGAGTAAAATGTGATTACTGCAGAAAAGAGATTGTAGGATATGCCAAAGTTTTTAACATAGGCAATAAATTTGAGCGAAACTTTTGTTGTAATTCTTGTTTGACACTGTATAGACAAAAATATAAGGGCAGAATTGAATCTTTATCTAAATAAAATTTGAATCGGACAAAAACGAGCAGGAACTAAAATCCATACGCCTGTTATATTGCGATAAAAGATGATCTAGAATTTATGCTTAATTTCTTGGTTTTTGCTCTATACAAATAATGAACTAGCATCATTGCTTTTGTCATTCCTGTAATTAGGCACATTCAGTAATTCTTGATACTTCTATATCTTCATTTTGATTTTTGTTTATAATCTGCAAAATTTTCCTGACTGTAACAGGAAACTTATTCTTTAGTATCAGTAGCTATTGGTTTATTATGACTATCTTTACTTTCAGAAGAGCGGCGGGAAAACCACATTAGACCGCCTACAGCTACGCACATCAAAGGACAAGTGGCAAATGATAGAAGCGCTGGTAATGCGGTTGCGATTGCAAGATTATCTGTAGTTGCAAAAACTAGGTAAGTTGAGGTAGCTATTACTAAACCTATAAAGGAAAATATGATAATTTTCTTTTTTGTTGACGTCTTTCCTGAGTCGCAAGCCATACACATATTAGCTATTCAACTCCTGCTTTTACTATCATATAGATTCCATTGATAGGGTTTATACATAAATATAATGGTTTACAAATGTAAAAAGTACAAGATACGAAGTTATTATTGTCATCACGGAATCACAGTTAGAAAGCGACGGTTATGTGTTCAGGTTCTCAGCTTCGCGAGTTGTCAAATGAGAATGGTAAGTAAACTTCAGTAATTTTATAAAGCTACTCATTAAGGATAAATAACATAAAGTATTTGCTACACTTTTAATTTGTAAAAATACTATGCCAGAATCTTACATTCGTATAGCCTTGTATTAAAATACAACAACTTCTAAGGCTAACTAGGATACATTGGAGAACAAGAATGACAGCGATAAGGGAGACAAAAGCTACGTTGTAGTTGGTCGCCACAAAAAGAGACAAAATATGGTCAAAATAGGAATTCCCATCGCGGCTGCAGCAAGAGTACTAGGGATAGTTTTTGGTATACAAACAAGTGAGCAAGGCATGGCGAGGGCCAAGATGGTAATGCATATCCACCCACAGCTTAGTGTAATGGTTAATGGTCAACCTATTATTGTTCCAGAAAATGTAGGCATAGATAAAACCCTGTGGAAAGACCATTCCCTTGATAAATATGGAATGCAAGGAATGTCACCCTTACATACACATGATAGTTCAGGTACTATCCATGTGGAATCTTCGGTAAATAGAGATTACACATTGGGAGAGTTTTTGGATGTATGGAGTGGTTTGGATACTGGCGAAGGAAAATTATTAAAAGTTACTGCTAATGATCAACCTATCTCTGATTGGAGAAATCATATTCTAAAAGATAAGGAACAGA
>JBPCNB010000427.1:0-1393 GCA_051001675.1 Nitrososphaeraceae archaeon
GATAAGTGAAGGTAGTCCATGAAATAACGAAGGGCCTTGACATAGACCTGTCTGGTGGCTACAGTTCGACATGTTTCTATAAAGTTGCGCTAGGCCAGGGCTGAGAGTTGTTCGGTCACTTTTCTTACTATATAAGCGCGTTGTATTTAACGCTAGTTTTTGCGTACGTTAAATGACGTTAATGTAGTTAGTTAGTAATAGACCATGTTCGTCCTAGTCGTTAATATTGAATACGACGAATGAGATATTAACAACCTATAGCATGATATGAACTTTCTCGAATGTTCTCTACCAGAAGTCTATCTAAAGATATCCTATCCAGACACATGGAAAATAGAAAAAGCCGAGCTTCCTAAAGGTGATAATCCTTCCTCTTCTTGTAATAGCGTTTAAGCGACCAGAAGAAGGTCGGCCCGGTTCATTTTCGAGGTCTGTGGGGACTAGCAGTTAATAGGATACCCCACTCACATAAATAATCCTCCCCCAAATATCAAAGAGTACGTTGATGCAAATATGGCGACTCTAAGGAATAAGTATGAATAGCGGGTCGATCCTTATTATCTTCTAATTCTATCCTTCTCTTCTGGCTGATGACACAAACAGACTGAAAGAATTCCTGCCTCAGAAAATTGCCAAAAGAAAGAAGCAGATTCATCCGACACACAACCCTAGATTCAACTATGATCTACAATTGGAGATAGATTGTATTGAATGGGCCATTAGGAAGATAGAAGTAAATAAGATTCCTAATGATAGACTAAGGCAGTTATTCGACACATGATTAAAGACCTAGAAGAAAGAATAGACAAAGCGATGAAAAGATCAGATACTGATGACTTCCGGATCAAGATCGAAAGCCTTCAATGGGTTCTATTTGTTACCTTCGGTATAAAGAATGAGAAAATGGTAGTTACCTAAATGATTCAGCTAGGGGACGGTTTTGTAGTTATTTTAGTTCAAAAATTGTTAGTTTCCGACGAATGTGTCATCTCATCCCCTAAGTTCAAAACCACATTAGCCGATACACAACGAATCAATGTGTACTATTGTCGGCATTCGGGCTTTTATGGCCGTACCTATTATGTAAATACTCTAAAAATTTCATGGCCTGTTAAACTAGTCAACTTTAGGATCTTGGTAGTTTACTAGACTCGTTAGAATTTTTGGTTAATTTATGTTAATAATTCTAGCTCTATTCTTTTGATAAGCTTACTTACATCTATCGGTTTTCGAATAATATTGTTTGGAATAATACCATCTCTTTCTACTGCTGGAAATTGTTCTCCCAATGTAGCATAGTCTACATCGTATGCACTAATAAAACAAACCTTAACTTTATTGTCTATTTTCTTAATTTCATCATATAATTCAAAGCCATTCATTACAGGCATCC
>JBPCNB010000428.1:0-2171 GCA_051001675.1 Nitrososphaeraceae archaeon
GTATGAACCACCATACTTAGTAAGGTCTCGCATTATTTTCCAGTGGCGGTACTAAGCTTACGCTCCTTTAATTGAAGAATCATTAATAAGTGGAATCGATAGTGGTGTACAAGGTACACCAACTTTCTTTGTCAATGGTGAACGCTATGAAGACTCATGGGATTTAGAAACATTTTCTAATTTTCTGAAGTCTCTAAATACGTAGGTCCGACAAATCACTCAAACGATATGGTTGAATTGGTCTCTATTAAATCAGTGAGTAAGTTTCCACTTACTAGATACGGTGGTCCACACCGACTAAGTTAGTAATCACTACTGTGGTTAAATAATCGGCTCACCAGGTATATATTATGCAAGTAGGAATTGATAGCTTTGCGGCATTCGATGACGCTGGCCTCCCAGTCAGCCCGTCTGAGCGTTTGCGAAGATTGGTAGAACAAATTGAATATGCCGATCAAATTGGGCTGGACGTCTTTGGAATCGGCGAACATCACCGTAGGGAGTTCCTCGATTCAGCTCCTGCTGTCATTCTGGCCGCGGCAGCTGCGCGAACGCAACGCATACGTCTTACCAGTGCTGTAACGGTATTGAGTGCAACAGACCCAGTACGGGCGTTTCAAGAATTCGCAACCCTGGATCTTCTATCGCAAGGTCAGGCTGAAATGGTTGTTGGCCGCGGCTCATCCATCGAGGCATTTCCTTTGTTCGGATTTAGGCTAGAAGACTATGACTCGCTTTTTGCAGAGAAGCTTGATTTGCTGCTAAAGATTCGTGACAAAGAGCATGTACATTGGTCTGGCAAATATCGTCCTAGACTGAATGGTCAGGGAGTCTATCCAAGACCCTTGCAAAATCCTTTACCGATATGGATAGGCGTTGGTGGAACTCCAGAATCATTCGTCCGTGCCGGTTTGCTTGGACTCCCATTGATGGTCGCAATAATAGGTGGTGAAACACACAGGTTCCGGCCACTTATAGATCTCTACAGGGATGCTGGAAAGCAAGCCGGCTATTCAGCTGATCAATTGAAAGTAGGGATACATTCGTTGGGCTAAGAATAAATTAGAACGAGCTAGCTATAAAGTTATCTCTATTTAGATATTTTAATGCACTTTAAATATACTTATTTACTAAAACAATAATAGTATCGGATGAAGAAATCATACCAATTGTTAATAAAAAATATCGTTAGCGGCAGACCTGCTTCTTCGAGTTTACTAGTCAAGTGTTGATTAACACCACGCAGACTTTTCTGTCCCGCCATGTCATGTCATTTATCACGTTATGAAATAGATAATCTTCGTAAGGTAGTACTTCAAGGTATATGATTGAAAACAGGATATATTGATTTACCAAAGCATAATAATCGCCTAGAAAGCTAATCAACTTCTAAGAAAGAAAGCTAGAAAAAGTGGAATTCCTATCTGTGTTCCCTAGGTTTCCTTGGCCCGCCCCCTCGATTATCATACCGTATTTGTCGCCTGAGACTTGCTTAAACTACGTTATTAGTTTATAGAAGTCATATTAAAGGGATCAGACATTGGGTCTTCCCTAGGAAACACCCGTAATATTTACAGAATCGTACTTTGTAGAATTGAATGGACCAATATCACAAGATAGTTTGGCAGTTAGCTCGTTTGGTCCTTCAGCTATTAAATGATAGTTATCCGTGTAGGTAAAGATCCATCTTGAATAGTCATTTGTTCTCCCAAGCTCCGTATAATCTGGTCCAGCAGGCATCACCTTTTGTATCGGTTTCGAGTCATTCCAATCAGCATAAACTGTACAATCGCTGATAGAAGCATTATAGCTAGCTGTACCGTGTATTGTAAGTTCACCAACAGGAACAATCTGGCTATCACTTGGGTATGTGATTTTTACTTTATACTTGGAAATATCTGGTACTTGGGAAATAGCAAAGGGAGTTGGAACAAAAATGACTACAATAACGAGACTGACGGCGGTCATCATAAATAATATGCGTCTTGCCCTATCCAAGTTAAAGCTAGCAAGTCTCAACTATATTTTCAACATAACTGGATCCAAGATTTAATGAGCATTGTCAAACTATTTAGAGTTCATGTATTATGCCCGGGATTGACTTGATATATATGCAGGAATCAAGACACTAGTAAAGATCTCTAGATCATCGGAGTTTAGATTGTAGATAC
>JBPCNB010000429.1:0-3906 GCA_051001675.1 Nitrososphaeraceae archaeon
GCTAAAATCAATGAGATAATGACTTTTTTTAGAACATAAGATGCAAAGTTTCGGGCTCGGCAAATACTATTGATATGACCCGATAAGATTGGTGCTTGAGATACTGATCTGAATCCGAGAGACAACAATAAGCATTCGTCGGAACTAGCCAATGAATTGAAGATTTTGGTGGTCATTGCCAGTCTTGTAGTTCACTTTCCATACAATCCTTTTAGTTCGGCTATAAAGCAATAGTGCTTGTAACGAAATTCCAAAAATACGCATATTAGTTTTAAAACCTCCCTGCGTGGTTCCAAGCTTGGGTTAAAGAATAATGATGTATATTTAGAATAAAAATTCAGACAAGGGAGCAGCTTGCACTGAAGAAGATCTATAGAATTTATATTCGAAGGTATTCTTTTCTTCCCAAGAAGAAAATTTGGCTAAATTAGAGGTCAGAGATATAACCAAGTACTTTAAGGGGATAGGCAGTCCGTCTAACCCTGCAGCTACGAGTTCTATCCATACTTCTTCTCAATCTTCTCATTCCTCTGACTCTATTCCCGCCTCATTGTCGCCTTCCGTATCTGCAGATGTATCCACAGATGGCATGGTGGCAGCGGTTAAAGATGTCACGCTCAGTATTGAAGAAGGGCAGTTTGTGTGTTTTGTTGGGCCTTCTGGTTGTGGAAAATCGACTTTACTTAATATCATTGCTGGGTTAGATAAACCGACTAAGGGAGAAGTTATTCTTAATGGTCGGCGTGTCACCGAACCCGGTCCAGATAGGATAATGGTCTTTCAAGATAATGCGTTATTCCCATGGCTCAAAGTCGTGGACAACGTTCAGTTCGGATTGAAAATTGCAGGAGTTGAAAAAAAGAAAAGATACGAAATTTCTATGCATTATTTAGATATGATGCAGCTAACGAAATTCGCCGAAGCCTATACTTATCAGCTATCAGGCGGCATGAAACAAAGGGTATCTCTTGCCAGAGCTCTTGTTATGGACCCTGAGATACTACTAATGGACGAACCATTTGCTGCCCTAGACTCTCAGACAAGGGATTTACTATTAGTTGAGTTGCAATTGATATGGGCCAAGACTAGGAAAACCATACTTTTCGTTACACATAATATATCTGAGTCTGTATGCCTCGGCGACAGGGTGATAGTGTTTACAAACAGACCGGGCACGGTTAAAAAAGAAATTCAAATTGGTTACAGAAGACCCAGGCTCACCGAAGACAGTAATCTATACAAATATCAAAGACTAGTCTTGGATGAACTGAAAACAGAAATAATAACTTCCCGTAAAACAGAAGAGATGTAAATTATTAAATCAAACTAATGATCGCATCAACAATGCAAGTGACCCTTTGTCTTTATTCATACCCATATTGTATGACCTACTGTGTTTTCTTGCTGTCTCAAAAAATTCTCATCATAATCGATTTATAATTACTATGTTATAGTAACAAAGCTTCCCACATCCTCAAATTAATTGCTTCAAGAATTCTATCCCTAGGTTAAAGCTACCAGGTGAAGTGAGTGTTACCTCATCGGCGATTTTACTCGCTTGCCGCACAAAGTCAACGGGGTTATTTTCATATTCTCTCCAATCAAGTCCAATTGTTTCAGCTGAGAACTTGTTTTTGTCACCAGGCACCATAATGCATGCAACCACTTTGATGTTGTGTGACTTTGCAATGCGTGCGATATTATCTAGATCTGAGATCGATGATATGGATTGTGTGACAAATGCTCTAGGTTGCGCGTCTATTTTCTTGCGTATTGAAGATAGACGTGTAATGACGCTAGGTACTGTCAAGTCCAAATTTATCGACTCATGATATCTTTCAAATTTTAGCATACGAAGAGCGTCACTTGGTTTAAGACCTGAGTCTTTTGGTCCGTCAGACGGCTCGTCACCCATCAAGAAAAGTAAACTCTCGATCTCCAAGAGTATAGCATCAGATACAAACTGACAAATTGATGTAAAGTTCCTGTCCCTCGTCCTAACACTGCAACTAAGGATTGGAGGTTTTGGTCTATTTTTAATAATAGAACTAGCAGCGGTTAAAATCGATACGCGGGGAATGCCAAGAACAGAATCTGTTAGATGTATGCCATTAACATATCCCACCAACCTGTTTGCCCTCTCCACCAGATGTCGTACGTCTTCTCGAAGGGTCGATGGATTGAAATGCTCGTCCTTTACTATCTTGGGTGGATTTAGCTCAAAATTTATTTTCATAGTGTAGTAGCCTCAGTTTTCTTTGGTAGTTTGTTGTCCACACAATATTATCATTTGATTTGTTGTCCTAGGTTTTTGTTTTTTAGCGAAGAATGAACTTGAATGAGCACAATTAGTTATCATAATCTAATGAAAATATTTACCATAACTCTTAAAGCCTTCTGTCAACTCTGGTTAAGAATGCAAAAATCTTCTTGCATACTTTGTGAACAGGAATTTGATTACAACTTCACTAGATTTGAACAAAGATTGATCTTGGACAGTGACTTTTGTATCAGATGTTGGGACGAAATTATGAGCACTTGATCGGTTTCTAAAGGATTGTATTCTTTGTGTAATTGGGTTCGCCGGATATCTAAATAGTCATTCTGTTATTAGCAGGAATAGAATTTATCCGAGCTTTAGAAAGGCACCGGGAGATCCTGTTGATTGTCATTAGTTAGCCATGAGTAAGATGTATGTAGAGATTGTCCCCAAATTTGCCAGTTAGTCATTACTGTGCTGACTATCGACCTCTGTCACCACGTATCAGTGGCTGAAGCTGATCTTTTCTATTAGGTGCGGGATGGTATGTTTCCAAAAATTGATTCCAGCCTTTGTATTTTTTGGTCATTGCTAAAAGCTCATAAGCTTTTCGGTTGTTACGATACTTACTTTCAGTTTCTGGAAGCCATATTGTCAAACCGTGTGAATGTGTTACTTCGTCTCCCAGGTGTACTTCTGCCTTCACTGCCTTCTTCAAATTTGATATTGTTTCTGACGCGAATTGCTTTACTTTTTTGTCGTCTATATTGTTCTTGCACAGATCAGCGAAATCTGCAAGATCGCAATAGTCGTCATAGTCAGCTGCAGCAGCATATGATTGGACCTGCTCACGAATTCTCGAAATCAGAGGCATGCTGTCAGGAAGTGTTGAAGACAACGCGCTTCCCAATCCATGGACGCTGGCAGCCACTCTGTCCACGGTGCTCAGATCAATTGCAGATTGAGTAATTGGCCATTGGTTTCTCTCCGTTTTCAAGTTGTAAAATCTCCGATAATTCTTCACAAGGTTTTTGACAAGTTCCATAGATGTAATCTTCGGGACTTTTAACGAATCAACATCAAAAGTGTAGGGCCATCCTTTTCCTGGTTCTAACTCCTCTGAACCGACTATGTACTTCGCATAATTTGACATTTCGTACGCTACCTCTAGCATGTTCATAAGACAGGCGTCAAAGCCAAGTACTTCAATTTTTTTGGAACCATAAAACCCTGATTCTCTTAGAGCCTTCCCTAGTTCAATCATATCTACAGAATTTCTTGTCATATCATCTGCTAGAATGTTCCTTGCGGCATTAGGTGGTCGTTTGAGCAGATTGCTACTTACAAACAAGGGTTTTCTATGACCTTGGACCCCCAGATCAGCTCTTGCCGAAACCGAATTACCGGGCCCCCCACGCCATCCACGATATCGAAAACCGCTGCCATGGTTCCAAAGAACAACAAGATAATTCTGAGCAGGATATAGCTCCTTTGCCCACTTGAGAAAATTTTTGAGCGTGTTGGGGTCACCACTATCAGCTTCAGGTATCCGTTCCATGACTTTTCTTGGTCCGGTATCAGTTCTTGGATCTTTCTGGGTAATTTCCCAGCGAATCGATCCTTCAAAATCTCCGGCATCCGCATCC
>JBPCNB010000430.1:0-2339 GCA_051001675.1 Nitrososphaeraceae archaeon
CTTCAATACTGTGCGTCTGTACCAATAATACTTATTTACAATAACTATCTTATGCCTCCAATGAAGAAAGGTACTGTAATTGGCACAGCACTTTTGACAGCAGCTTTTTTTGGACTTTGCGTGACATCATTGAACTCTATCTTTCCGGTCATTGCCAGCTTAGAACGAACGGCTCTTGAGTCTATAGATCTTCATTTGGAGGAATGCATTAAACAATTGCAGGCTGGTTACGCTAAGAATGCATTTAGCCACTGTGAAATATCCGAACAGGAGTTAGATGCGCTGCTAGAAAATACAACTGCTCCTACTTCTGGATAAATCAGCAGCATCAACAATAGTTTTAGTAAGTTTTTGTAAACAATAGGGACAGAGAACTATTTCTATAAAGTTCCTGTCTGTTTGGCCTGGTAACTGTATTTGTGATAATGAAAATCTATCTATATCCGTTATGGTGGGTCGGAGGATATTACGTATATTAAATACCAACAAGGTGTCTTTTTGATTTCAGAGTTTTGAATAATGTATTCTATTTGATATCAAAATAAAGGCTGTATGATTCCCAGAACAAAAGCGACTGTATGAATCCCATTTGATTTCATACAATAGCATCTATAGTTAGACAATTCTGAAATCTACTTTGTTAATCTTAAATGAAACTCCTTCTTCATAGAGAACCTTTTGAGATGCTGCGCACCAGACCTTCTTCCAGCGCCTCACGCCTATGATTATTCTCGATAATGTCTAAAGGTAAATCCACATCACTTTCTATACTCAATCTTCCTCTTTTTGTCTCGACCAATTTTTGTATATCAGAATATACAAGGTTAAATTCTTAACCTAAATTTAGGTTGATTAATAGATATTCAAACTAGATCTACCTTGGCAAATGGCAGGCAAATCTGCATTGATCGGTATGTGGGATGTGTTTCCATCGGCAGGAATTGGAGATGCCAACTAACGTCTATGGTCGCGTAATCTGTTAGATTTATTTTTATTGGTTTTATCTTTGTAGCTCCATTTAGAGAGCCTGGTGGAACCAGGAGACAGCTAAAAAATAATACCACCAAAGGTGAAAGCATCGGAAATAATTCCCCTTAGCCAAACCATTAATGAACGAGGAGACAGAACAACAGGATAACATGAATACGTATATGTAAGAAGTTACATTAGCTGTAATGCATAAAGTTAGATTTGAAAAAAGTGCTTGCCTGTTCATGATGTTGAATGACTTATAGTATATTTAGGGGGAAACCATTAGCTTGTTTTGTATCAAATAAGTATATGCTGAATATACACCGGTACGGTTTAACACGAGATGGGATAAGATATTACTGAAAAGAATCGACTCATAATATGCATAACCGGGATGCCCGGCGCTGGTAAATCTACTGTCGCTACTATCCTTCAGCAGAATGGATTCTCTATAATAACTATGGGCGACGTCGTACGAGAGGAGGCGAAACGCCGGAATTTAGAGTTGACTGACAGTAATCTAGGTAATCTTATGCTCGAGCTGCGTAAAGACTTGGGTCCAGCTGCCGTAGCTCAATTAATCCTGAAAAAAATGGGACGGGAAACGAATATCATCGGTGATATGGTAATTGATGGTATAAGAGGGGTCGCGGAAGTCAAAAGATTGGAACCTATGGGGCACGTTAAGCTGTTAGCAGTTCATGCATCGGCAAACACAAGATACAAACACATTAAGCAAAGAGGTAGATCTGATGTTCCGCTAGATAATAATGATTTTGAAAGCCGTGATAAAAGGGAACTAGATATAGGCATCAGTCAGGCGATTGCTCTCGCAGATGAAGTCGTATCTAACAATAATCTTACAAAGGAGGAATTAAAGCACAGGGTTCTTGCAATAGTTCAAAAATGGATTGATAAAATTAATAATCGAAGTTGGGGACTTAGGGATATCAAGAAGGAAAAAATTACCAACGACCAGTCAAAGTGTAGTAAAAGCCGAGACGCCTCTTAACCCATCAGAGTACCCTGAAAGGGTATGCTCCGCTATTAATAACGTAATAGATAACTGTCATATTGACTCTAAACATGGCAGAATAGCCGGGAGATCTATCGGAGGTGAATCACTCAATACCATCTACGAACATATCAGATCTAGAGCTGCGTTAGGAGTATTTCGGAAAGCCCTGCTTGATAATAGAATTACTGATGCCACTTGGTTCCTTTTAAACAAGCAAGCTGCAGCAGCGGGCACAGTCGTTCTTGTCGAGAACAAAGAAGAATCCCCATTAGGCGCAATCAAAGTAACTCTAGAATGTGATGAACTTGAAACAGTAATTGATTGGCTTGCCCCTGTGGCGTAAAGTTGT
>JBPCNB010000431.1:0-3949 GCA_051001675.1 Nitrososphaeraceae archaeon
CATTCGCCTCGTCTAAATTAAAACCCGAAGCAGACAAATAACAATATTGGAGAAATTGATTGAATATCTTGAGCAAGTAACAATGTGATATTATTTCTGGCGATGCCAAACTTAGTACAACTGTCAAATTAGCGCTATAATATTACAACTTTGACAGCTGAGTGTATTGCATTCACTTATGCACGGCTTTAGTCGAGATAATGAGTATTGGTTTCGGATTCATCAGTGTAAACAGTAGTCTGACTAGACCGAAACTTTTCAATCTTGCCACAGCTATAATAGATATTATTGCGAAGGCTATATGGTTTTTCAAGATGTGAGATAGAATAGCGATATGCCATATCGCAATTTAGAAAGCTGCTGATCTAAAATAAATGGGTCAAATACCCTATAATTATAGTGAGCATCTTCTTTAACTGGATGAATTTGAAGGACTGAGCAGTTATCATTATAACCTTTGATCTATAGAATAAATACAAGTTGTATTATGTCTACTAAGATTAAAGGAAGGTTTTCTACAATACTTGTTGGAATAGATGGTTCTGAATCGTCGATTGACGCAGCAGACTACGCCATAGAAATGGCAAAGAAAGATGGCGCTCAGGTAATAGCGTTGACCGTCAACCGCATTCCATTGTCTTCGTATGGTTTAGCAACTCCTCAAGAAGAAGTGAAACAGTCCAAAGAAAACGAAGAGATGCAAGAATTTAAGGAATGGTTGGATAAGATTAGTCAAAATGCGAAACAAAACAGCGTACAGGTAAAAAAGGAGATTATCAATAGTCAAATGTCTGTTGAGGCAGCAATAGTAGAGTATGCAGAATCTGAAGGTGTCGACCTCATAGTAATTGGAACAAGAGGAAATTCCGGTATAAAAAATATGTTGCTTGGGAGTATTGCATCTGGAGTAGTCAAATATGCAACCTGTCCTGTAATGGTAGTGAAATAATACTAAAGAATGTGACTGTGGTACCGCTCTTCTTCCATTTGCGTAATTCTGGAAAATGGAGTATGGACTAGAGTATTTTATCCCGACAGGAATACAAAGACGCTCTAGGGCTCGAGGTTGTCCGTAAGGTTACCCGCAGAGTAAGTCGCCCTGAGCTCAACTAGAACAGAAGGTGATGCTGACTCAAACGAAAAGGATATTTCTGCACTTATTGACGCAAAAGTCACTTTATCAATCACAATCACGGACGCCGGTATCCTTATTTGGTTTTACAATAGGCCACGGCCGAGTTGTAAAAGTTAGTATCTCAGGGGATCCAACAATTTCTTATAAGTAAGTAATCGCAGTGTGTTCATCAATGAAAGTACTGTCTGTGAATGTCGGCGTGCCAATGAAAGTACTCTTTAACGGGCAAACCGTAACCACGGCGATTTTCAAGGATCCAGTCAAAGATCCTATCAAGCTACGAAAGCTAAACTTGGATGGTGATAGACAAGCTGATTTGACGGTGCACGGTGGAGTTGACAAGGCAGTATATTCTTATCCAGCAGAACATTATGGCTACTGGCGCAAAGAATTTCCAAATATGGATATTGAGTGGGGAATGTTTGGAGAGAACTTTACCACAAAAGGATTAATGGAAGATGCGGTTAATATCGGTGATCAGTTTCATATTGGATCAGCTAAGGTTGTAGCGACACAACCTCGAATGCCTTGCTATAAACTGGGTGTTAGGTTTGGACGTACGGCTGTCATTCGACGATTTATTGTAAGCGGTCGTCCAGGAATTTACTTCAAAGTATTAGCAGAGGGAGAAGTCAAAACTGGCGATAAGATAAAGGTTATCAAAAGGGATAAAAATAACATCACTGTGAAAGATATTGTCCGTCTTTATGTCATCAAAAACCACACGGATATTGAAACCATGAGACGAGCAATAAAAGTAAGAGCTCTGCCGGAAGGATGGAAATATCAATTCCAACAAAAGATTGAGCAACTAGAACGCACACGATAAAAAATATTGTAACGAGCTTGGATGGTAGAACAGAACCGTATAACTTCAATTCGAGATTAACAACTTAAGATGAGCATCAATGGTAACTATTTATTTATATGAGTCACTTTCCTTTATCAACTTCAATATATTGTTAATTATTCCATCATTGTGTGGTTCGTTTTTCTCGATAGATACCATGAGTAAATGATTTCCTAATAATGGAAATACTGCAAATTTTATTTTCTCCCTTTCAGAAAAGCTATACATTGTTTTACCAAATTCTGCATCTTGATCTTTACGCATCTCACTTCTGAGCACGAATTCTAAATATAATTTTGAAGAACTTTCTTTATCCTCCATAGATTGTATACCTTCTCTCATTCCTCCAGTGACAAGATCTCCCATTCCATTAATAATGCTCACCGATCGAATATTTGAACTGAGTGCAAAGATATTATCACATATTTTTTCAAAAGGCCTTGCGGATGACATTTACTGTGTTTTTTGTTTGTCTCCTATGTTATTATTCTTTTATGGTTTTGAAAATTTGGTTGGATGCCGAAAGGAAAGGGAATGTACTTTGGTTTTTTACAACATAACGAGATTGTTGTAGTACTTTCATCGTCAATGCTATTACAGCATACTATAAAGGTTTACACAGTTTCCTGAGATGTAAAGCGAGTGCTACATAATAAAAGATAGCATAATAAAGAAACTATACGAATATTGTAGAAAGTTAAACGATATGGATTCGGAATTACCGATGGCAAGCCTTTTTAATCACAAGCCATATTGAAAATTATGGCTGCCATTGCTCAGACAACTATGATTGGCGCATGCTTGGCTATACTTGTCTATATCGCTGCAATTACAACTGGTAATTATTTAACTATACAGGACACATCCGACAGTGAATTGTCTCAACAATCACAGATAGATACGGCACTTCATAAACAAATCTCTACCAATCTTGATTATTCCCATAAAGCAGATACCAATAGAGCATCACAAACAGTGCTTCTCAACGGTCTGAATCTTAATACGAGCGAATTCCTTCTGCTTTATGATTCAACACCGTATGCAAGTAAAGGACACATAGCATTGAATTTACCATGTGAGCCTAATACTCCAAACAACCCTTTATTTCAAGTCCTTGTTGGACGTGCGCCAGATTTGGTGCCTACAACAATGGGTTACCTAGAACCAATATCTAGTCCTCCTCAGATGTGTGTATATCATGCTCAGTTTGGGTTCGGAATACCTGTTACAGACGTAGTTCTGAAGAACATATCAGAAAGACCCATCAATTTAACGGGCCCCCATTCTGTGGCGATAACTACTCATGAGTCATTCATCCCAACAAATCAATCCATTATGGATATTCAACATCAAGAGGACTCAAGTTGATTTCATTAATAATAACAAATAGCAATCCTTTGGATCGTATCAATCCCAATCCAGATACTGCACTCACGGAAACAAATAGTAATATTAGAACCAACTAGAATTCAAATCTATCCGCTCATGGAGATTAGCTCATAATTAATATGCTGGGATTCGGAAAGAAGTAGATAGAGTTTGCGCACTTAGAAAAACAGGACAATTTGACTTTCAACGATAATATGAGTATTGAGCTGTAACTGTAAGCTCTGCTTGAGATAATACTCTCAGATATCTATTTTATATTGAATTTGATCTACATAATAGGCTTTATCTATCAGCGTATAGATTTGATCAGGTTTGGCCTTTTCATGTACAATCATTGATAAGTTATTACTATTAGTTTGTAACCTTCTTGTTTTAGTTAATATTATTCCCAACGATATTATAATAAAAAATCTAGTATTTTAATGTTCCACATAAGTAACTAACGTTTGCCAAGACAGATCAATGTAAATCTTAAAGCTCCAAATGAGGTTACTGGTTTTATTGGATAAAATGATTATCTCAACTTAAAATAAAGAAGATTTTCCTTCTCACGCATAACATTTAATGTGTTAGAC
>JBPCNB010000432.1:0-11592 GCA_051001675.1 Nitrososphaeraceae archaeon
TTGCAGCTGAGAGATTTCCTGATCCAACAAAGGCCAACGGTTTTAACCAGAGGGTAATCGAGCTTCAATGCTCTTCTGGTAATCCACAACACGATATTGCAGAAGTAACAGACGAGACCGGAGCTAAGAGTTTCAAGTGCTGAGAAATGAGTTAAATGAAATGCGTAATACTTTGTTAATGGTTAGACTTTTACATTTTCACAGTGTTATACCTGATATCAAGCTAAACATTAAAGGTCGAGAGAAACAGTTGTTTAAACCAGTTGTTAGGATATTTCAGAAGACTGAAACGTTAGCTGAACTGCTACCCGTCATAAGCAACTACGTTATTCAGAAGAGAGAAGCCAACTTTAGTACTTTGCATGCCTTTCTGTATAGGGCCGTTAAAGATCTTATAACAGATCGACAAACTACTCAACTAGAGTCGGGCTTTATTTGGGACTATATTAGAAACAACCTCCAGGGTGCAGACGTACCGGGTAAGGCCCTATCTTGATACTTCGGAGTTTGGGGTTTTATCGCAGAAAGAGATCACACAGACATTAGAGCACATCTTTGGTGCCAAAACCAAAAAGAGCCATGGTAAGAAGATGTTAGAGTTTGATATATCCAAGCTGAAACGGTTGGGCAATATTTACGACTTGTTCCCAGAGGTTAAGGTGATAGAGGAATCGGGGGACGTTGGGGACGTTGGGGACGATGTAGGGATCGGCAGATACATAGCAGCAAGCACAGGCGAGCACGAATTAATTTCGGGTGATAAATTAATTGAGCGTGAAGATACCCCTAATCAAGGCCTACCAGACCCCCCACATGGTCCAGATCGTCCCCATGGTCCCCCAAATGCGGTTGATTGGGACAAGGTCAAAAAGGCTTCAGAGTGGGCACTTAAAGAACTCCAAGAACTCGAATCGAACCCTACCGCTAAGGTTAGAGAGTACGAAAGGCGAAGTAAACTGGCACGTAAGAAGACAAAAACTGCTGCAAATGCAAAGATGGGAGAAGGAGAGGTTAGCTAGCGGCTTGAGTACCTACAATCCATATTTTGAAAAGAAAGGTCAGTTAAAGAACAAGGAAAGACTTGTATTATCCCACGTGAATGACGGATTTAGACCTCTATGGC
Organism: Nitrososphaeraceae archaeon; assembly: GCA_051001675.1. GTDB lineage: Archaea > Thermoproteota > Nitrososphaeria > Nitrososphaerales > Nitrososphaeraceae > TH5893. Next base: position 1,124 of record JBPCNB010000432.1, read on the forward strand.
TCTCCTAGACTGGCAGTTCATTAGTATAGTCGTTAGTATTATCGGTTCTGCCGTAGGGGCCACCGCCTGGATAACTTGGAAGATGGCTAAGGCTGATACGGAAATCAAGAATCTTAAAGACAATCTTAAAAAAGCTGAAGATGATATTAAGTACATGTTCAGGTTGAGTTACGAACAAGCACCCAAGGCCGCCGAGAGGGTGATAAGAAACTTAGTTTCTAAGGACCCTGACAAGAACAAAGAAGGAGACAAAGAAGATTGAGCTCTATTCAAGGATTCAACTTTGACAAAGAGAAACTAGACCATTTATTGAAATTATTTCAACAGGGACGACTATCTCAAGAAGAAGCACTAGCGCTAAAACATTCTTTGGAAGGATTACACAAAGAGGCATCTGATAAAGGAGATCTCAACCTGGCTCGAAATATTGCAAGCATACTTTTGACCCTGAAAGGAGTCCTAGGTGGAAGAATAAGTCTTGTAGAAAATGTTCCTATAGCAGACAAGGTATCTATGAGCGTAAGTTAAACCCCCGTACACTTATCTCTTGGATATTATTAATACCTAGAACACAGTAGTGGATAGGAGTATGAGCCAGCGAAGGATATGTTACTACTAACATTCTATTTAAATGCAGGTTTTGCAATATGTGGTTATGTAAAGCTTTCTTGCCTCTAGGTAATTGTTTCAGACATTCCTTTATCACATATTACTGGACGTAAAGAACAAGAACTTTTATCGGATGTTGTATAAAGCAAGTTTCATCCATGGATCTCCATGGAAAATAATGAAGACCAGTATCCTTCACAAACTTTGCTCAGGCTTAGAAAAGATATCATTGAAAAGCGGAAGGAACTTCAATCAACTCACGAACTATTCCTGAGACTCTCAGAAGGAGAGAAGGATAGCTTCAGAAGGGTAATTGACAAAATGATTGCAAAGTACGCATCCATCATGGAGGACTTGTTCACAAATATAGAGGCCTTGGCTTATGCACAAGTTGCTTTAAGAGATCAGTTGGATACGATTAAGGACGTTGTCGTTGAAATAGATGATGTAAATGGAAATCCAGAAATGCTAAGGAAGATTGACAAGTCATTCAATCATTATACAGATTCTCATTAATCCCGAAGACTTTCAGATAGTCATTCAGGATCTGCTTGTTAATAGTCCATTCCTTGTTTGCGATAACCTCTTCTATTTCTGTCAGCAATAGTATCTTTGTACGGTTCATAACAGATTAATATTATTATCCTTAACGATTAGCTATATGTATTACTTTAAACTCTAGATCATCGGGACCTTTTGATTCCGTCAGAATCTAGGGAAAACATAAAGCAAACTCATGCCTATAGATAGATACCTAGTATCTTGACATGCTCCAGTTTAAGTTCAGTCATTTCTTTTTAGACACCTTTGGTTTATTCCAATATGCAGATTTACATTTAGGACATAATACCGGCAGCCCTTCTTTCTTTTCATCATACTTCCGTGGGAACCACCTATGTCTACACCGTTCACACTTGTAGCCCTCCAGTGTTATTCTACCCATCGTTGTAGCTGTATTTCTCATTACTTCATACTTATAAGTTAATGTATTTGAGGTTTACGTGTTAGTTAGTAACCATTAGGTAAACTATTTATAATAAAACACGCATTAATAATACATGTCAAACGCGACATCAATCAGCGAACAAGCATTAAGCAACATCGACGAAATCGAACAGGAACTAGAAGCATCTTCTCAATATTTCAAACCAAAACCCGGTAAGACGTACGTCATAAAAATGGACCCACAGAACGACAAAATAGTACCTATAGAAAATGAAAGGTTCAAAGACGCAAATGGGAAACCCATCAAACGCTACGAATGCAAGATAACACACGTCAACAATGGAAGAGAGCAACTCTGGGACATCAAAAACAACCTGCTCGCAAATCATAGAACAGCTACGCAGAGGGTTTACTGTATTGAAGGTGACTAGAACAGGAGCAGATAGATCAACAACTTACCAGATAGAAGGTGTGCAGTAATGTTTTTCTTTTCTTTATTTAATTAAACGGTTTAGATTACATAAAAATAAGAGGGGAGGCCTAAAATGGGCCGGCGACGTTTAGGCCAAATGGGCTAGGGCTTTCTTCTTGATGGGTGACAGATGTGACCCCCTCTTCCTGTCTTTTGTTTCTGTATTCTATGATTCTATCTATGATTCGAATACCATTTACGATTGTACTTAGTATCGAACTTATTTCTAGTAACATGATCCAGCTAGGCGACGTCCAGACTAAAAAACTTCTTAGAAAATATATAGCAGACCTTTGACTTATAGATAACTTGTCAAGCGTGGAAAATGCAACTCCTTTCAAAATGAACGTAGAAAAGTGTAAGAAATGAGCACAAAAATGCAAGTCCAGTGGCGAAGAGCCAAGGTGTTAGAACTATCAAGCCAAGGCTATACCCAAATAGAAATAGCCACCCAACTGCAAGTAGACGAACCTACCATAAGCAGGGACTTGGCCTGTCTAAGACAAGAGGCCCAAGAGAACCTTCAGAAGCATATCCACGAAACAGTACCAGAAGAATATCAAAAGTGTATGGTTGGTATGAAACGAAATCTGAAGGAAACCCTAGAGATAGCTGACACAGCATCAGACCCTAAGATAAAACTACAAGCAAGGGCTATAGCTAACGAATGCTACAAGTTCATACTAGATATGTCAACCAATGCAGGGATAGTGTCAGACGCTTTGAAGTATGTTGCCCAAAAGACAGAAACAATACAAAAGCTAGACGAGAGAATAATAAATGAAGAGACAGAGGAAGAGATAACAACCAATGGGGTATTTTGAAAGCCCTCTAAATTAGAGTCCTTTAAGTTTGAAAAAGCTTTTAGATTATAGACGAGATAATAGTTTATGGTGACTACACAAATAACAAGAGTTCTTAGGAAAGTAGACGATTCACAGATACTAAAGAAGCATTCCGACGGTACCACTTTACCATATTCAGGACCTAACCTTACCACAATGTTATCTGGAGTAACTGATCCTATCTTTGTACTTCAGAGAGTAGACGCCAATGGTAACGCGTACCCTTACACATTACAAGCAAGGGACCAGACAGAGTTTAGTACAGCAGACTTTGAAACAACCTGGGACCTACTGCTATCAAACCCAGATAGGGCTATACAACTCTAGCTAGGACGGAACAGAAAAAACCTGAAGCTGCCTAACATAGACTTTCTTTCCTATCCACTGCATAGGTAGTTCTATCATACCCGTGCTATTCTTATCTCCCCTGATTGTTGTTTTAATGGTAGTACCACGATTAGCATCGCTTACCAAAACGTCATGCCCTATTCCTTCTGGGTTTGACATGATAACACCTCTCTCACCATCGCGGGACTGCTCAACATCGTAGACTGGTTCACCCCTTACTAATGCGTGTTCAGACAAGTTTGTTGAAGCACCTTTTAGTTTAGCTAACTTCTTTATCCTGATAGTGGGTTTGGCTTTCGCTCTAGTTAACAGCGGATAATCAGGACCAGTAAATCCGTTTAGCCTTAGGGCCTTGTCAGCTCTTTCTCTCTGTTCTTCAGGACAGTATATTTTCTCTAGTATCATAGTGTAATAACGAGGAAGAAACAATAAAGCTTTTTGAAATAGGAATAGAGGATTCATGGAAGGATAACCAGCAAAACCCTTGGTATGCTCTTGTGCTTTCCCCATAATGGAAGAGAGGACTTCTCACATACGTCTATAGCTCATGGCGAGCTAGGTGTAGGGGAAGAACATGAACCAATGTTAGCAACCGTCACAGCAGTAGTGAGATTCCCCTCTACACCATTTAGATAAATAACTACAAGCACAGATAAGTAGAGTGTGAAACACATTCCAGGTACTTTTTTTAGTTAGTGTATTATAGGTTTATTCTAGACTCTGTTACAGCCGTACAGTAAATAATAATGAAAGGCACTACAATAAATCACCCTATCTTCTCTAGCGTTATCCTTCCCAATTCAGATATAATCTAACCTTTTAGGTATATGTACCATGAATAATAAAATGTTAACAATCGCAGCGTTAGCTGCTGTTTTGGTTGCTGGAGTATTCGCAACAACCCCAATGGCGGCTTATGCCGGCGGAGACTATGGAGACAGTTCAGAAACAAAGACAGAGCAGAGCATAAAGCAAAAGAACTCTGGAAGCGATGCATCAACGAACGTCAACTGTGCAGATAACGACATTGGCGGAGCTACTGAAGACGGATTGTTACCGCCGATAGAAGCTCAAGTATGTGGAACATTAGACGTCGGTGTATTGGACGGAGTGCTTGCACTACAAAATTAGCAACAACACACTGACTTTCAACCAACTAACCAACCCAACTCATTTTCCTTTTTTTGTTTTCTCTTCGATATTAGTTAAAATTAAACGATGCAACTTTCTTCAATAGAATCTCTCTTTGCAGCCAACGAATGAGGGTTATGCAAGAATCACAGTATTTTAGAGATCAATATCTGCAGTGAATCGTAGAATGAAAAAACCTCTAAAGATAAGCCGTGTAATAGAGGAATCAAATACGGACACGGTGTTGTTAGTCAACTCCTTTCCTGGTATGCTTTTGCCTCCCTTTGGAGACTTATCACATACGTCTATCCTCTATTACCCCATTATATTACTACATCAGAATATTTGAATAGTGTAAGCAAGTAGATAGCAAAAACTAAAAAAGCTTTCCCTAAGTAACTAACATAAAGTGACTTTCAAAGATCTTCAGCGACTGGTACAATCACAAGGGTCGCCAGGTCAAAGCGCAGCGCTACAAAGGCTTAGGGATAAAGCGTTCTGGTATTGGGACGAATGGAGACATAAGGAAAAAGACAGAACAAGCAAAGGCCGTTGCTGCTTCAACCATATCATAGGTCTACCCAAAAACGATGGTAAAAGAAAACCACTGTTTGATTATGAAGCGATATTATACAAAGCACTACTAGAACCGGCATACATTAACAGTAACCCTTCTAGTGCTCTAGCGCACACGTTTAAGCTTAAGCACCTTTGGGTAAAGAAAGCTACTGGTCTTGGTGTGACTGAATTCATGCTAAGGTTCATGGCCTGGCTTTGCTTGCGTAATGACGATTACAGAGGCTCTCAAATGGCAATAGTCACAGGCCCTAACCAAGACATTGCTATCAAACTCATAAAGAGAATGAAAGCATTGTTTGAACCTTTAGTAAACTTTGATAGTAAGGAAACAGTACTCGAGTTAAATGGTTGCTCAATAGAAGCTTATCCTTCTAACCACATAGACGCTTTCCGTTCACTTACTAACCCTAAGTTTATCCTAATGGATGAAGGGGACTTCTTTCGCAAGAACGAACAGGAAGATGTAAGGCATGTATCTGAACGTTACATTGCAAAGTCAGATCCTTACATTGTCATGGTATCGACTCCTAACGCTCCCAGAGGGTTGTTCGAAAAGATAGAGAAAGAACCCTTTGATATCTGCATATACAAGAAAGTCTTTTTGGATTATACTTACGGCCTTGACAAGATCTATTCAAAAGCAGAAATAGAGAAAGCCAAAGCTAGTCCTTCATTTGAACGAGAATACTGTCTAAAGTATCAAGGTCTTATTGACAATGTGTTCTCACAAGCATCTATCGAGCTTTGTCAAAGGATAGAGTATAACCCCTCCCAGATAAACCCAAATGCAAAGAAATCAATAGGATTAGATCCATCTTTTGGCAGCAGCAACTTTGGTATTGTAGCAACACAGCTAGTTGATGGTAAAATCCAAGTTATTCATGCAGAAGAATACGATAGACCAGATTTCGCAGATATGATAAACGAAGTATGAAAGCTAAAACAAAGATGTGGTCATGTGACTAATGTCTGCTGTGATGCCGCTAATCCTGTAGTATGGCAAGGGCTAAAGCGAGAGTTTTCAGAACCTTTCGATCAACAGCATATCAAAGATAGGATAGCATACGCTAAAAAATATAACTTACATATAGAGGACCAGATGTTTATAGTTCCAGTTCCATTTTCAATAGAAGGTCATAAGATGCTACAACACGCTAAGTGGTTATTAGATGAAAAAGAGGAATACGGTTCAAGCTTAATAGCAATACACCCAGTCTTTGACATACTACTTACTTCACTAAGAACTGCAGCAGCTAATGAATATAGATTAGATAAAGAAGTCACAAGTTATAACGACATATTGGACGCATTCAGATTGTCATTACAGTTTTTTAAGAGGTCCAAATAATGACAAAAGACAATGGCTTTGTAGCAATCAGTATTAATGATTCGTCTGTGTCCTATCCTCCCAATGCAAAACTATTCTGTAATCTCTGTAACTGTAATCTAAGTCTGTTAGATGCAGAAAAGGAAGAGTGGATTTGTACACGTTGCAACGTTTCCTACTTCCCTAACAAAGGTGAGAAAGTCAAACGAGCTAACCGTTTCCAAACTCCTGGACCAGAGACAGACAAACACGGCAATATCGTAGGCGAAAAGATGCCTTTGGTTTCAATCGTCCAAGACAACAAAGAGTTGTCTTCAGCTTATGGAAAAGAAAAGCTTCCCAAGTCGTTTGAGGAAATGCAAAGACACGGAGTTAAAATAACGAGTTATACTACAACTGAAGATAGATAGACTCGGAGAATAACCTGGTTAGTTGGTCGACTACACCTCAAGGGATTGCTTTAAGGTGTTGGAGTTATCCTCCGAGTCATATATTATAGGAAAATGTACGATATAAGTAAAACCGCAGGAGCCTCAACATAGACCGAACGGAACGAGAACGATAATGTTGAGTCTAGCCCTGCGATATATGATGGTGTTTAGTGAGTACGCAAAATCGTATTAAAGACTTGGTTAACTTGGTTAGTCTACCGTAGGAGACTCAACCGCGAGTAGCAAACCAAGCAAGTTGAGTCTAGGATCTCCCTGCGGTATGTTTCTATCAATATTAGACCCCAATATGTGATGCGAAATCTCCTATTTAGTAATCGCTGCAACTATCTTAGAGAAAATGGCTGTGGATCAAAAGGAAACCGCAGGAGACTCAACCTGATGGAACGCCAATTGAACCAGAGTCGAGCCTAGGGCTTACCTGCGGCCTCGATATGATACAATGATTTCAGCCCCAGAAGGAAATGGGAAATATATTATTTAGTAATAGCTACTGTTGTTGTAATAAAACCGCAGTGGACCCACCGGACTGGATAGAAATGACCTTTGCGGGACAAATCATAGTCTGGTGGAGTTTACTGCAGCTTGTCTACATGGTATCTCTTATATTCGACAAGTACTCTCTTAAGGAAGACGAGAGAATAGTGCTTGTTAGACACCTGAAAAAGGTAAAAGGAAGACAGAAAGCCTACTACTTGATACGACTATCTTGAAGATTGTCCCCGTAACTTCTATCAAGCTTAAACCTTGGAGTAGTTGCTTCTTCCCATAGGTCGTCAAACGGTGACTTGAACTTTCCAGGGTCGGTTATCTGTCTAGGTTTTTCACTTCCCCCTTCTGCATATATAATCAAAGAGACAGATGTCGGAGATTTGCTTGGTCGTTGTTTGAATAGTTCATTAAAGTTCTTTTCATTAAATGGTAGAGTATACTCTGTATATTCATAAGAATGTGGATTAACCCCAGCACTAACACAAACCCTCTCCATTAGACTATTCTCATTCTTTGGGTCCTTGCGCTTAAACTCGTGTTGTGTTTGTGGTTTATAAAATCCCTCTGGGTCTGTAAAGGAATGCTCAACTTCATTACCTGCCTTGTCTAGTCCAACTATTCGACCTTTACTCTTGAGCCACTCTGAACCGCCAGCTCTTTTGATTCTGATTATTTGGAGCACTTGTCTTATTGGGTATTTTCTGTCTTCTCCAAACTTTCTATATGCTATGGGTAGGTCAGCTATCTGATAAAAGGTCCCGGTATCTGGGTTGGTTACCTTTGTATGAAAAAGCTCATCGTCTACCTGCTCTAGCGGCTTTTTGTATAAATGTGCTATACCTTCAGCTTTGAATATTTGCTCGGTTCTCTTATAGTCTGGCATCCTGTTACTAACATATGGAGACTAACGATTAAGATTTATGAAACTTATAACCTGCAGGGAGGCTCAACTACAGAGGGAACACTGTCGAGACAACCCTGCAGATTAATATTTTGTCACCAACCTCCGCCCGCGGGTAAGCCAGCTCAAGGGTTGCTGCGGATATAAGGAATAGCTGTCAATGGGGGGAGGGACTAGCATAATCTTTTTTAGTTGTCATATCTATAGTAATAACAGACCACATCTGTAGGAGCCTGCACGATTGGCGTGGTTGCGATTCCGGCTGTCCGGTAGCCAAAACCTACTGTCTTTATATAACTTTAAACTCGCGCAATATCTATTTTATAAAGTATCATAACCATACATATGGATATATGAGCACTCCAAGTGAAAATGATGACAAGACCACTAGCAATGGCAGAGACAAGGTAACAATAACATCCTCATCAGAAGCAAATAACCATGAAGAGTCAAAGAATTATTTTATGAGGGTTAAACCTCCAAAAATTAACTATTCTACCATCATAATCAAACCATCATCTAAAGGTGGGGTAGAGGAAGGGAGAAAAGAATCATTATCGAATAAGGCCAAAGAGGTGAAACAACCCACTGAACGTGGTCTGCAAATAGAAAATAAAGAGGAGAAGACATAATTTAATCAAAATCATCCAAATCCATCCCACACTTCAGATATACTTATTCAACTCCATTTTCTCTAATTATTATAAATTATGATCTCCTATCTCTTATATGGTGAGTGCTTAAATGATTAAATCAAGAAAAGTGCTAAGAAAAAGCTGGCCGAAAAATAACATTGCCGTAAACGGAATCACGGTTGACCGTACGGATCATAACAACAAGTGAATCTATTGATCCTACTCCAGAAATTGAAAAGGTTATTCCTGTTGTAGAGGAAAATTTTGATTTAACAAAGAAGACTGTTGAATATAGAATAAGGAGAGGAAATAATTGTCCAAAAGAGGAAGGTAAAATTAAGCGAAATTGTAACTCCAAAGAGAAGAAATATTGGAAGCAAGAAAATTGATATCGATATTAAAAGAGAAAAGGTAATAGTGGAATATCCTGATGGACGTAAGGAAGAACTGGAAACAGCACCAGCACAAGAAGTAATATAAAGTGAAAATGTGGCTGTCAATCCTAATTGTTATGACAAACTTCATTAAAGTATCTTTGAAAAGCTACAAGTATTAAATCCTATATACACTTAATATTCATATGTCACGAGAAGAAGCCAGAAATATAAATTGGAATCAAGTAATAAAAAAAGAAGCAAGAGGTAAAAATGATGAAGACTTGGGCGAAGTACAAGAAGTTGGGGATACATATATTTTAGTACAGAAAGGTTTGATAAACAAAGAAAAATTCTACATACCACAAAATGAAGTGGAAAGTTATGATGGCGATATTTTGAGATTTAGATTATCAGAAGAAGATATAAAGAGCAAATATTTGCGAGATTCGCCACCTTTACTATCATCTGCTCATAGTACAAATGGCATTGAGGAAAATCAAGCTAAGCAAGAAGAATCTGAATCAAGTCATATTCCATTAATTGAAGAAAAGCTAAATATTTCAAAAAGGGAAGTTACATACAAAGAAGCCACTCTAATAAAAGAACCAGTAACTGAGACGAAGACTGTCGAGGTACCTGTGACTCATGAAGAGCTAATTGTTGAAAGAAGGCCTCCTACTGAAGCTACTACCTCTCAAGACGAACTGAAATCTCCTGTTACAACCAAAGAAGAAATTAAGATTCCATTAAAAAAAGAAGAAATAGAAGTCAAAAAGGAGCCATATGTCAAAGAAGAAATCGTCATTAAAAAGAGGCGTGTAGTAGAAACAAAGACAATTACTGAAGAAGTCAAGAGTGAAAAATTAGTAGATGATAGCCGTGGAAACGATTTCAAATAGACTATTTGTGCTCAACCTATATGATAGGTAATGTAACAAATAACACATTTTCAGTATCACAGGCGGAATAGAAGTCGGAACAAAACCCAGAATCATGGAAGAGTACAAAGCCTGATTCTTAGATCCATTTGATTTAACTCTCCAATGACAGAACATCAGCTGATCATTTTGAGAACCAAGATTTTCCCAAATTACTTTTCCATGAATAGGAACGATAGAAGCATAAATAGGAAAAATAGATCTAATATCAATTATTAAATGCTATAAAGTCCATTTTATAGTTATGTCAAATGAACCGAGCATAAACTGGGATGAGGTAATAAAAAAAGAAGCAAGAGGGAAAAACGACAAAGATTTAGGCGAAGTACACGAAATCGGAGACGCATACGTCTTGACTCAGAAAGGGCTGGTAAGCAAAGAGAAATTTTACATACCAAAATATCTGGTTGAAGGCTACGAT
>JBPCNB010000433.1:0-3876 GCA_051001675.1 Nitrososphaeraceae archaeon
AACTATTACTGCTCAACAGCTAAAAGAGCTCGAGAACAGTATGAACGACATTCGCCAGGCTTTGGAACAGGGAAATATCACACAAGCCTTTGTCAACTTGACGACACTCGAAGGACAGGTTTCGATCCTTGCTGAGGAGACTTAGTCTATCTGTGGATTGAGATGGTGTAGTATTAGTCAGATGCTTCAATTCTACCAATAAGTATGTTCTATAATGTTCTATAATGTGCATACAACTGTACAATAATAGAGGTTACCAAAGGATTTAGTTAGCAATGCATGTTCCAACTTCTTTTCAAATTAAAAGTAGACTTACAAGAGCTCTCTATCGCATTAGTAAATGCGGTGTCATTGATGCCGAATGGAATGGACCTTTCTTAATGAATTAAGGCATCTTGGAATTAAAAGTACAAGCGAACCGAGTTTAATCAATACTAAGATAATAAAGTAAATTACCTGACTTTTTAACCTGTCTGGGTTTCCATATTAGCGGTTATTTCTAGTTAAAGACCTGATTTGAGTAATTTAGAGTCCTTAATTCAAAGTATAGATACAGAGTATTATCTAATCCTTAAGTAGTTTCCAAACGACTATTTCGTTAAGAGGAATTAGGAATGAGTTCATGGGATAGAGACTTGGATGATTGGATTAGAGGTTTTTTAGTGGAAGAATTGGATTACCAACATTAGGAAGAGGTGGTGCGGGAGGATTGTTTGGTGGTGATATGCAAGGGAGAATTTCCTACCTACACTAAAACAAAGTGGTTCAAGGTAACGGATTTACGGGCTACGATTAAGCGGAAGTTCGGCTGGACTGGCGTCAATGTCCCAGTGATAGGACAAGGTACATGGATGATCGAGGACGATCCCAACACTAAATCGAGAGCAGTAGAAACGCTGCGGCTAGGTCTCAAGCTGGGTATGACTCACATCGACACAGCAGAGATGTACGGCGATGGCCATACCGAAGAATTGGTAGCGGAAGCCATAGCTGGACAACGGGATAAGGTGTTTTTAGTTAGCAAGGTTTTGCCTTCCCACGGGACATACGAGGGCACTATTAGGGCCTGCGAGCAGAGCTTAAAGCGGCTAAATACTGATTGGTTTGATATGTACTTGCTACATTGGCCAGGTAGTATTCCCATAAGAGAGACCATGCGTGCAATGGAGAAGCTTGTGACGGAAGGCCTAGTTAGGTTCATTGGTGTCAGTAATTTTGACGTGGAACAACTCCAAGCTGCTGAAAACGTTCTACGGGACCAACGAATGGCATGTGATCAGGTATTGTATCATCTAGGTTATCGGGGTAACGAAAGGCGTCTATTGCCGTACTGCAATGAACAAGAAATAGCTGTTGTAGGATATGCACCATTTGGCCACGGCAATTTTCCGTCCTCAGAAAGCGCTGCCGGAAGACTATTGGCAGAGATAGCTGAACGACACGGCCGCACCCCAAGGCAGGTTGCAATTAATTTTCTAACGCGACATCCAAATGTATTCACTATTCCCAAGACCACCCACCCGGAACGAGTAAAAGAGAATAGCGGAGGCGTAGGCTGGAATCTAACAGCGGGGGAAATAGAGCGTATTGATTTTGCATTTCCTGTGCAAGAATACGATATGCCTTTGCAGATGATTTAGGTTTTTGCAAGGATTTACCCTACCTTTAATTGATGAGTGTCCAAATTACATAATATAATACTTGAAATCCCTGCCATCATTTTTCTTTTCAAATGGATTTGTCCCTGATGAATATACTTCAAGGCACTTCACCATCTCGAGTGTAGCGGTCGTTATGAATCCGTAATTTGTATAAGCCGCCCGAATGGCCTCTGTTCCGTACTTGTGGTAGCATCTTATACAACAATTACATTTAACCCATGTTCAGTCTTATCTCGTACATGTGATTCAACACATAGGTTCAATAACATTCCCGATATCCGAGTTGAATATGAGTGTTCAAAGGTAGTTTATTGAACTATAAATCAGTGTATGTTATAAATTAACGGCATAGCTCATGATGTAATCAAGCACTCACATGTTATCATTGAATATCCATCCTCTCCCCCTCCCATTGCGGTACATTATACAATATTAGTAAAGTTGGTGAAGCCTTATTTGAAATGTCAACAGTCGTACCGCAAGCGGAAGCATCTAAACCGCAACAACAACAAAAAAAGATGCAAGAATGTTTTAAATGCAGAGCAGCAGGATTTCCGAACCAACTTATAGGGTTTGAGAAAATCGGGGAAAATCCTACAACAGGCAAAGGTATATGGAAACTAATAGATGAAAACGGAGTAGATCATAAACATAGATACTTACAGAATTTATCTCCAGAGCAAGGACAACAACATCTCTATCCAAATGAAGGGAACAATACAAATTCCACCACCATCAATAGACCTATCTTTAGGAGAAGAAAGGTAGTAGATATAGCAACAGTGACAGATGTTGAGGAGGCAAGAAAGTTGTTAGCGCAAGGATGGGATTTCCAGGCATCATATCCAGCAACGATATCCAATATACCTCACTATATACTAGTAAAAAAGGAGTAAATACAACACTACGGTAATGTATCAAATGCTGACCAATACATAAGACTATCAAACAAGATATCTTGGCTTAACAGATATCGTAACAATTTTTTGTGATATGATCAGCATATAGAAATTCCAATTCCATGCGAATTTGACAGTGGTCTTTTCAAGGTTTAGGCTTCATTAACTCGCAGAATATATTAAAATAAGCAATGTTCATCTTAGGACAGGATATGCTTCGATGCTGCAGCCATTTAACTCCAAGACAGTTACAGTTTCTTTATTAGCAAATGTAATACCTAGCTTTGAGTCAAACAATCCTTTCATTCTCTTGATAAATTTGATAGCAATATCCTGGTTAGTAATTACCCTATGGGAGCCTAGCAAGGAGCTACCACAATCAGAGCCGTATGCATTCTGGGTAGATAGTCCGTTTGCTCTAGGACAAGACAAGAATGATAATTTGCACAATGAATGGCCAGTTGCTGTTAATGAAATGGAATAACCTCCTCCACCATATTTTTTATTCTACTAAATATTAGAGGTTCAATATGGTTTATAGATAGGTTATAGATTTTAGGGGTCGTTGAAATAAGGGTGAGCGACTAGCACATAAAGAACATTTTATCTTATTATTATAGAATGGGAGTTTGCACTTTTGTTGCGTTTGACTTTCATCACAATCAAATATAATTCCACAAATATTGCACTGATGATAGCAAATTAGTTGAGCTTCTGTTGTAATGGCGGTCGTAGTAGTATTAGAAACCAATACTTGTATGAGGCAACTTATGTGTATTTTAGGGCATGTTTAAAATTATTAATCAAATAGTCATAATTGACTGTAAACATATTAAGGCTTATCTATGAGTTCCAATAAAATTATCTCATTTTTTACGAATAATTGTCAAATCCAAATACGACCATTACGGAGATGGAGATGGAGATGGAGATATGAACGCTAAAGACCTAGACATGCATGACTTTGCAACCGTATACTTGAACCTGACAGATCCATCCGATTTGTAGCAATTCCTAACAAAATGGGCAGACAAATTATATCGAATTACAGAAGTGGGCTGAAGCCTCTACTTAGCCGAAACGAAATAGAAATGTTCGATACACGCCGTATTGAGGATGAATACAAGAAAAGATTTTGTTTCAAAACTTGGCACCCATATACTCATTTACAATATATCAGAAGATAAAAAAGGTAACTATAACTTTAGAGAATGAAGAATATCCTATCCTTATGGCATCCTTGACATAGAAGCAGACCATGAAAATATCATTGTTAACAGAATATTGCCAATGATTAACGAGGAAGGGCTATAGAT
>JBPCNB010000434.1:0-2074 GCA_051001675.1 Nitrososphaeraceae archaeon
CGTTTGTGGACGAATCGATGATGACCGGAGAATCAAATCCGGTCTACAAAGAAAGAGGCGACCATGTTATAGGCGGGACAAAAGTAGCAAGTGACAAACTAGTGGTAGAAATTACCTCTGAAGCTGGAAGGAGCTTTCTTGACCAAATGGTTGGCTTGATACAAAATGCTACAAGACCAAAAACCAAGAACGAAATTGCTCTGACAATTTTGCTGGCCGGATTATCTCTAATATTTATTATAGTAATCGGGACTCTGTTGTTCTTTGCTTACTTCTTAGGATATAGGGTAGATATTGCCACTCTTATAGTTCTACTCGTAGCATTGATGCCTACAACAATAGGGGGATTACTCCCTGCAATAGGTGTATCAGGTATTACACGACTTGGAAGAGATAGTATAGTAGCCAAATCAGGTAAAGGAATCGAAGCAGCTGGTGATTGCGATGTATTGATACTAGACAAGACTGGAACTATTACAGAAGGAAGTAGAAGTGCTATCAAATTTATTACAATGGAAGGATACACGGAAGAAGATGTCGGGGAGTTGCATTTGCAGCATCAATACATGATACATCACACGAAGGAAACTCAAGAGGAGATTTGGCAGAAGAGAAAAAATACACACCTCCATTAATGGAAAAAATAATCACTGCACAAAAAATTGATTTCAGCGCGGAAACCAAATTTAGTGGAATAGAGTTTATTGCAGATAAAAGAAGGCCAGCGCCTCTTACTAAAGAACAGGAAGAAGAATTAGAGTCATATACCATTGCTTCTGACTCTATTGAGAATCAAAAGATTACTGAAAATAACCGAGTTCATAATATGTTATTAGAACTACAACAAAATAACAGACAAGCAAGGATTCTCAAAGGTGCTGTTGACACAATGTTAAAAATTGCGCATGGACATGTCAATGAAGCTGAATTAAAATGAAAAGTTCAGGAAGTATCAGGAAACGGAGAGACGCCTCTGGTAGTAACTATCAACAATGAAGTTATAGGACTTGTCTCACTAAAAGATAATCTCAAGGAAGATATTCGCCAAAAGATGGACGAGGTTCGTGCTACTGGAATTACTACAGTTATGATTACAGGTGATAATCAGCTGACAGCACAAGTAATTGCTAATGAAGCAAATGTAGATCAAGTAATGGCAGAAGCCAAGCCTACTGATAAACTAAAAAGAGTCAAAGAAGAGCAACTTAAGGGGCATGTCATAGGAATGGTAGGTGACGGAACTAATGACGCACCAGCACTTGCTAAAGCTGATATAGGGCTTGCCATGAATAGTGGAACTGCAGCAGCTAAAGAAGCAGCTAATATGGTGGATTTAGATTCTGACCCATCTAATATTCTAAAAGTAGTAAAACTGGGTAAGCAATTGCTGATGACTCGTGGAGCCATTACAACCTTTAGTATTGCAAATGATGTAGCTAAATACTTTGCAATACTTCCAGCTATGTTTATTCAGAATAATCCACAACTACAATTTCTTAATATAATACAACTGCATAATCCAGAAACTGCCGTATTATCAACAGTGATATTCAATGCGGCAATAATACCTGCCCTCATCCCGCTATCCCTAAAAGGAGTAGGGTTCAAACCAGAGCCACCGCAAAAAACCTTTCTTAGAAATATGTTTATCTACGGAGTTGGAGGAGCGATATTACCATTCATTGCTATAAAGGGAATTGATATGTTGTTGTCAGTTTTCATGAGATGAGGTGAAAAGAGAAATTTGGAAAATATCTGGAAAGCAAAGAAAAAAATAAGCAACTTGATAACCTCTGAAACTTTTGGTCCGGCTATTAGGGTCTTTATACTAATACTAGTAGTGACGGGAATTGTATACCCCCTTGTTTTAGTCGCAATAGGTCAAGGTTTGCTTCCTTTTCAGTCCAATGGAAGTTTGATTTCTATCACCGAGAATGGCGAAGGAAGAGAAGTAGGCTCAATATTGATTGCTCAGGAGTTCAAATCTCCTAAATTCTTCCATCCAAGAACTGCTTCTGAGACAGCATCAGGTGTTGACCCTCACATCACTCCAGAGAATGCCTTTGCTCAAATC
>JBPCNB010000435.1:0-20171 GCA_051001675.1 Nitrososphaeraceae archaeon
TTTAATAGCTGATTGTTATAAACCATAACCGTTTCATATACAGCTTAGTTTAGGTCTCCCGCATAAAAATATATGAATGTTAAGTGATAACTGGTCTTAAGTATTTTCAGATTGGCGCTACCAAAGACCTATTCCATATTCAAGATGGCCATGAGTATTCAAATCCCCCTAAAAGAAGAGGTTAATAACTCGGAACAAACCCTATCCTCGAAAACTCCTCTTTCTGCGATAAAAAGGATTATGGTTGTAGACGATAGTAAAGAAGTTAATTATACATTCAAGATAGTCTTAAGTGAATCGGATCAAAGACTAGGAGTGCATCCATTTAATGACCCTCTTGTTGCTCTTCAAGAATTCAGACCTGGCTTGTATGACCTAATCATTGTTGATATACTAATGCCAAGGATTGATTAATGGTTTTGAGCTCTATGATAAAGTGAGGGAATTGGATAGCAAAGTCAAAATATGTTTTCTGACAACAGCAAGTGAGATATATTATAAGGAAGTTATAAAAGAAGCATTCCCTGAATTAGATACAAGGTCTTTTATCAGCAAACCTATCGCAAATGGAGATTTGATAAAACAAGTAAAAGTTTTATTAGAGTTGAAGTAACAAATAAGAGGGACCAAAACTGATGAGCGTATTTTGTAGGCACTGCGGAAGGAAGTGTGTTTCACGAGCTCTTTGTTCTGCGTGTAGAAAAGGTTCAAAGTGAGTATCCCTAGAAGCTCCAATTTAACGATTATGCTGTGCAATTGTGGTAAAGAATTTTTTGTCAATTTTTTTAATTTCAATGTCTATACTTCATCTCAACAGCAATATTTAGTGCGCATAATCAACCAAGAATATAGAGCAATATCCAAATTAATAAATGAGATACACTTGGAAATAGCGAATACGGCATTGGCAAAGCAAACTTCGATAACTGGTACCGTTTAGGGCTAATTGTTCGGTTTGGTAGGGCTGATTATCGCTAAATTATTCAAAGTAAATTACAACCTAGAGGATTTATCATATTGTAAATAACAATAAGGGAGAGTTTATAATAGCTTTCTGGCCAATCTTCTGAGTATATATTTGTGATTGAAAATCTTTGATACTCTATCTAAAACACGTTGTTCACTTGAAAATGGACGCGGCACAGGCCCCTCAGGAAAGAAAAGACCTGTAAAAATATTTGTTTGCGGTCCTACCGTATATGATTACTGTCATCTCGGACATGCTAGAGTTTTTCTATTTTATGATCTCATTGCCCGTTTATTGCGCTTGAGGGGCGAAAAAGCAACACTGGTAATGAATATTACTGACATTGATCCAAAGATCTCTACCAGGGCGAAACGAAATGGAGAAATGCCAGAAAAAACGTCCAATAGGTTCACGCGTGAACTATTCGCGGACCTTTCAAATTTAGGCATAAATGGAATTAGCTTCGCTCGAGTTTCTGATTATGTGGGGACTGCGAGACAGATTGTGCTGAAATTAATAAGAAAAAAGGTGGCGTATCCTCTAAACGGGAATATATATCTAGACACATCTAAGACCCCATTATTTGGACAATTATCTGCCCTTAACAAAAAGGAGCTTTCCACTATGAGATTTGACATAGCACCGAATATGCGTAATCCCAATGATCTCTTGCTTTGGAACACGACAGATATTATAGGTTATAGCTACGAAGACAAAACTATCGGAAGTGGCTTCCCGTCGGCGCATTTGCAGGACCTGTCAGTACTCATTGCTCTATTCAAGGGAAATTATCATTTGCATGGTGGCGCAGCCGATTTGGTTTATCCTCATCACGAGAGTATTCTTGCCCAACTCATTGAATTAACTTCATTGGACCGTCCTGTAAAGTGCTGGAACCACATAGGCCTCGTCCTGAAAGATGGTAAGAAAATGTCTAATTCGTTAAACAATGCCATCCCAATAAGAACAATTCTACACCGTTATAATTCGAATATCCTTCGCCTGTATTTTTTTTCGGAACCCTATAGAACCCCGATGCACTTTTCCGAATCGACAATAAGAAACATAGAAAAGCTCAATGAGAAGATTGCAAGAACCATGTCTACTGTCAAAATAACAGGACATATACGCGATAACACTAGTGAGGATTTAGCGTTTAGGAAGAAATTCTTGACTCCTATCGAAAACGACTTTGATACTGCAAGTGCCCTTCATGTGCTAATCAATGCCGCTGAAAATGAAAACCCTTCTGCCAGTTTTTTGGAGATGTTGCAAATTCTTGGACTACGTTATTAGAGGCTTAGTAGAAGATAATGACTCGCAATTTTGTGCACTTTGGACCCACAGAGTTGAATGGTATCAATGTGCGGAAATATTTGTAAACAAGGATTTTCCTAGAGATTACTTCTTTAACAAGACTAAAATGGTATCACCGTGCCATGATACATTATTGCTTATAACAGATGCCAAAAAAATTTTCTTCTCCAACAGCTTGGATTGTTTCTTTTCTATTCACGATGATCCTGAATATCTGGAAATAAATACGACACTGGAATTACAGCATTTTTCTTACATTGACACTATGTTAGTTTTTTGTGTTGACTTGGACGCTTTGCCCAATAAAGACGATAAATTAGACTATGACCCAAATATTTCTCAGCTAATTGCTAATGACCAATCGTCGATATGTGCGTGGATTGACCTGTTTTGCGAATCATTTCAAATCGAAGATTGGAAAAAGCAAGTACGTGAGTTAATTATGTCTAACTATCGGCATTTCGATCTGCTTGTTTCAAGAATAAGAATGAATTTAGAATATATCCCTGCTGCTTGTGCAATTCTTTATTGTTCTAAAACAGTAATGGGGCTTTACTGTCTTGGTACTTTGCCCAAATTTCGAAGAAAAGGACTGGCTTTTCAGATTGTAAAGTCTTCGATTTCCAGAGCAAAAACCAGAGGAATGAAGTTTTTCTTTGTTCAAACATTTTTGAGTGATGGTTTTGCCGAAATGTACGAAAAAGTTGGACTTCAGCTGGCATATCGAAAACGAATTTACGCTTACCACTGTCCTTTGATCGAGGGATCTTGCTAAGGTGCTGACTAAAGAACAATTGACATTACCTCGGCTATAAAGTTCTTAAAATTAAACATTCTGAATAATCGTGAAATACGTATTCTATAGTAAGTAGGACTAATAGGTTGTCCAAAGCCAAGCATTGATGCCAAGGTTTACAGGTAGTACTGACACGCTTATGGTCTTGATGGCGTCAGAACTGTCCGTCGATTCGCTTGATAGAGTCTCGTCTGAAGTTAGGGGCTGTCCTTTATGTAAGCTTTCCAAAACGAGAAAAAATGCGGTGCCCGGCGAGGGGTATCATTCTGCAAAAATATTGTTTGTCGGTGAGGCCCCAGGCAAGAAGGAGGATGAAGAGGGTAAACCATTTGTGGGACAGGCTGGAAGAATTTTGGACAAGGCATTGTCTAAGGCTGGAATTAAGAGGTCAGAAGTTTACATCACCAATGTAGTCAAGTGCCGGCCTCCTAAGAATAGGCGTCCTGAGGAAGATGAACTCTCAGCTTGTAAGCAGTATTTAGAGAGGCAAATTTTTCTCATCCTACCGAAAATAATTTGTATCCTGGGAGGCACAGCATATTTTTCACTTCTGGGAGGTCAATCGATAATGGCGAATCGAGGCAAGATAGTAGAGAAGGATGGTAAGAAATTCTTCTTAACCATCCATCCTGCTGCGGCGATTTATAACAAATCGATGCTTTCCACTTTAGAAAATGACTTATCGTCACTTGCTAGCAAAATACGTGATATCTGAATGTATGACAAGAAGAACCTTCTGGTGATGAAAAGAAGTAAGAGCCTTTAGTCATCTCCAAAAGATTGTATACGAAATGATTATGACGTAAAGGTGGAAGCAGATATACAGATTTATTATTTCAACGTTCGCAACTTCATGTTGTACAACAGCCCAAAACGGTGTGCTTCATCCCTTATATGACGAAGCATCTTAAGGGCCTCACTGGTGGTTGGAAGCTGCAACGGCCTCTTCAGCAAATGTGTATAGATTTCTTCCTTTTCTTTCGCCAGGGAAATACATCTAATATCTAACCCTAATTCTCTGATAGATGTTAAGGCAGATCTTAGCTGTCCTCTTCCACCATCTATAACTATTAGATCAGGCAACTTGTCTTGGCTTGATACAGAAGAATAGCTACGAGTCACAATCTCTGAGATCATAGCAAAGTCATTTTGGCTAAATATCGTCTTGATTTTATATCTTCGATATCCTTCCTTATTGGGTTTGCCATTGACAAACCTGGTACGTGATCCCACTGCAAATGTGGTTCCGAAATTGGACACGTCAAAACAGTCAATAGTAACAGGAATGTTTTTGAGTCCAATCTCTCTTTTAAGCTCCAAAAGCGAAGTCTGATATTTCTCTTTGCTAAATATCTCCAAATTTCGAAGGACCAAGTTCATCAGCTCTTTCTTTTCTTTAGATTGAAAACGCTCGGATATTTCGATAATACTTACTTTGTGACCACATAGCTTTTCAAGAGAAGCCTCCAATATGTCTTTCGACTCTGGTTCTTCATTTACATATACAAACCTAGGTATTGTAGGAACTGAGGTGTAATACTGTAAAAGAAAAGTCCCAAGAGAATTATCACCGACAAGTTCAAAGTCGAATTTTCTCCTATCCATAATTACCCCATGTCTTCTACTAAGGATAATCAAATGGGCAATCCCCTTAGAGTCATCTTTGATAATTCCTATATATTCCTCTTCAGCAGCGCTCTTGCGACTAACCTTTTCCATATTTTGTCTGACTCTTAGACTTTCTAACCGTCTTAAGGTATCACGAATATCCTTAGCCTTTTCGTAATGTTGAAAGGCAGAAGCATTCCTCATTTCCTCCTCCATTTGCATCATAAATTTTTGCACGCTGCTTTTTCCACTCAGTATATCTTGCAGCAGGGCAACATTTTCTAGATATTGTGATTGAGTTACATTGTCTATACAGGGAGCATCACAATTTTTAATGAAATATTGTAAACAAGGTTTTTTCGGCAGCCTGTTGCAAATTCTTATTTTGAAAAGTTTTCTTAACAGACCTACTGTAAGAAATTTTGAGCTCCCTTTCACAAATGGGCCAAAAATTTTCCCACGTGGTCCGCTAAATTCGCCTTTGCGATTTCTTCTTGCAACCATTAATCGTGGGAATAATTCCTGAGTTATTTTGAGATAGGTGTAGCGCTGTTGGTCTTTTAGTTCTATATTGAACAAAGGTCTATACCTTTTGATAAGATTAGATTCGAGTAAAAATGCTTCAATTTCATTATCTGTTGTTACAAATTCAATGTCTGCTATTCTGGCGACTAGTTTCCGGGTTTTCCAGTTCGTTTCATTGCTGGGATGCACCTCTTGGGATTTTCTTGAAAAATATGAAAAAACCCTCTTCCTCAGGTTTTTTGCTTTCCCAATGTATATGATATCTCCAGACTTGTCTTTCATAAGGTAAACTCCTGGGTCAGTCGGAATCTCTTCTAAATGCTCTAATGGAGTTCTGGCTGTAACTACGTCAAGTGGGGAGCAGAAAGACGACATTATTGCCTTAAGCCTGTATTCAGTATTTGACGAACCGCCAACTTTGGCTTTAGATAGTTTGCAGTATAACTGCGAATATTGTTTGCAAGTTCCGATGGAGTTCCGGCCGCAACCAGGCTGCCCCCCTTCTGACCTCCTTCCGGGCCCAGATCAACTATCCAGTCAGCGCTTGCGATAACGTCAAGATTATGTTCGATAATGATAACTGTATTGCCCATTAGTACAAGTCTGTCAAGTATATCTAGCAACTTGCCGACGTCAGCAAAATGAAGTCCTGTTGTAGGCTCATCGAGAATGTAGAGGGTCTTTCCTGTGTCCCTTTTTGACAGCTCAGCGGCAAGTTTGATTCTCTGCGCTTCTCCCCCAGACAATGTGGTAGCAGGCTGACCTAAATGAATATAAGCCAAACCTACATCACTTAAGGTTCTCAGCTTTCTTTCGATAATTGGAATATTTCCAAAATATGATAAAGCCTCTTCGACTGTCATAGACAGTATATCTGAAATAGATTTTCCCTTAAATTTAACAGACAACGTTTCAGAGTTGTACCTTTCTCCTTTACACTCATCGCATTTTACAAATACATCTGGAAGAAACTGCATCTCTATTTTTTTTACCCCTGCACCTTCGCAAGCATCACATCTACCACCGGCGACATTGAACGAGAATCTTCCTGCCTTATATCCCATTTCTCTTGCCCTAGGTGTTCTTGCAAACAACTCTCGAATTGGTGTGAAGGCATTGACGTATGTGGCCGCGTTTGATCTTGGTGTTCTACCTATCGGAGATTGGTCGATCCCTATTACCTTATCAATATGCTCTAGACCAGAAATAGAATCATGAATACCTGGAACTTCCTTGGAATCATAAAAGTGCTTCGAAAGTGCGCTAAATAAAATATCATTCACGAGGGTTGATTTTCCTGACCCGGAGACACCTGTAACTACCGTCATACATCCAATGGGAAATTGGACGTTAATTGATTTCAAATTATTTTGTTTGGCACCCTGAACTGCAATCCATTTATAAAATTCATGCCGTTGTTCTTTTTGACGCGAAGCAGTTTTCTCGCCCCTTAGATATGCTCCCGTGATAGAGTATCCATTTTCTGAAACTTCATTTATGGTCCCACTTGCAACAACTTTTCCGCCATGGATTCCTGCCCCTGGACCAATATCCACTACCCAGTCCGAGCTGCGTATAACCTCTTCGTCATGCTCTACCACAATCAACGTATTATCTAAATCCCGTAGTTTTCTCAGGGTTTCAATTAACTTGGCATTGTCCCTTTGATGCAATCCTATAGTAGGTTCGTCGAGGACATAAAGGACTCCCGTAAGGTTTGATCCTATCTGGGTAGCAAGACGTATTCGCTGCGATTCTCCGCCTGACAGGCTAGATGTATTACGATTTAAGGTCAGATAATTTAGGCCTACATTATTCAAAAACTCTAACCTAGATTTTATTTCCTTAAGGATAGTTCTTGCTACGTAGTTTTCGGTGTCAGTCAGTTCTAAAGTAGAAAAGAAATTTCCACAATCTTGGATTGAAAGGTCGCAAACATCCATAATCGATTTTTCTTGGATCTTTACTGATAGAGCTTCGTCTCTCAGTCTTTTTCCGTTGCATCCATCACATTTGGTTTCACGCATGAATTGCTGCAGACCTTCTCGCTTGGCTTCCGATTCAGTTTCCCTGTAAGTTCTCTCTAAATTTGGAATAACGCCTTCAAAAGATCCGCTATATTCCCACGTAGAATCTGAATGCTTGGACTGGTATTTGTAGTGAATATTTTCGTCGGTTCCGTATAGAATAGTTCTCTTTTGTTTTTCTGTCATTTCGGAGATTGGCGAATTAAGTGTAAAACCTAGTCGCTTCCCTACATCCTTTAGCATAGAGGAACGAAATGAAGCAAAATATCCCGACCACGGCTTGATTGCTCCTTCTAAAATACTCTTGGATCTGTCTGGGATTATTAGGTCGGGGTCAAATTCTATTTTTGACCCTAGGCCATTGCATTCTTTGCAGGCACCAAATGGCGAATTAAAAGAAAACGTCCGAGGTTCCATCTCTCCCAAACTTACCTCACATTTGGGACAAGCATTTCGCTGAGAATACATCTTTTCTTCCTCCCCGTCCATAGGTGATGCTACTATTGTGCCATCCCCTACTTTGAGAGCCGTCTGCACTGACTCAAATAACCTACTTCTTTCTTCAGACGTGGCCCTTAGTCTGTCAATGATTACCTCTATTGTATGTTTTTTTTGCTTATCTAATAGGGGATAAGGATTTTTCTTGTTGCTACCATTTTTTCCATGCTCTGTTCGTGCTTCTAATTCCTCTTCGCTGTCTTCCTCTAGGTTGATTATCTGGCCGTCTAGTCTGATACGAGCAAAGCCGTCCTGCTTTAATTGTTGAAACAATTTCTCATACGTTCCTTTTTTTGCTTGAATAACTGGGGCCAATATCAAAGTCTTCCTTCCTTCGCACGATCTCAGTATGGAATCAGTAATCGAATCTGCAGATTGGCTTGTGATTTTCCTCCCGCACCGGAAACAATATGGGACACCTATCCTTGCGAAAAGTAATCTAAGATAATCATAGACTTCAGTGACAGTTCCAACTGTTGACCGTGGGTTTTTGCTGGTTGTCTTCTGTTGAATAGATATGGCCGGTGATAAGCCATCTATAGAATCAACATCTGGTTTCTCCATCAATTCAAGAAACTGCCTCGCATAAGCCGAGAGCGATTCAACATACCGTCTTTGTCCTTCAGCATATATGGTATCAAACGCAAGAGTTGACTTCCCAGATCCTGAGATTCCAGTTATCACAACAAGCTTATTCTTTGGGATCTCAAGGTTGAGATTCTTGAGATTATGCTGCCGAGCGCCCTTAATAATTATCTTGTCATGCATGTCTTCAAGAAACCTGTATAACTTGCTCTTCACCCAGGGCCTTTCGCACCCTTGTCAGTTTTTGTCTAAATTTTATTGCATTCTCAAAATCTAGATCGTCGGCATACTTTTTCATAATAGATTCTGTTTCTACAGCTAAACGAAGTAAGTCAGATTTTGTCATACTCTTGATTGTCTCGATATTACTAGGCCTCCCATTTCCGTAGATATCCTGTACGCTTTCAGGAACAGGCTTCATAACCGATCGAGGAGTTATGTTGAATTCTTTGTTGTATCTGATTTGTTTTTCGCGACGCCTTTCTGACTCGTCAATAGCTTTTCTCATTGAATCAGTTACATGGTCTCCAAACAAAATGACGACTCCGTCAATGTTGCGTGCTGCCCGCCCAAAAGTCTGGATTAGACTAGTGCTATTACGCAAGAACCCTTCTTTGTCGGCGTCCAGAATAGCTACCAAAGACACCTCAGGAATATCCAGCCCTTCCCTAAGTAGGTTTATCCCAACCAACACATCAAACTCACCGACCCTTAGTTGCCTGATTAGTTCGGTGCGTTCCAATCCTTCGATTTCTGAATGCAAGTACCTGACTCTGATCTGGTGCTTTGCCAAGTACTCTGCAAGGTCTTCGGCCATTCTCTTGGTCAAGGTTGTGACTAGGGTTCTTTGGTTTCGCTGTGCCCGGATAGATATTTCCCGGATCAGCTCTTGCATCTGGTCACGCGTTGGTCTTATAGTAACTTCAGGGTCTATCAGACCCGTAGGCCTCACCAATTGTTCAACAATTTGCAAGCTATTCTGCAACTCAAAATTACCTGGTGTTGCAGAAACAAAGATAGTATTTCGCAAATATTTCTTGAATTCTTCGAAGCGAAGAGGACGGTTGTCAAATGCACTCGGCAATCTGAAACCATAGTCAACGAGCATTTTTTTTCGAGTAAAGTCACCATTATACATCCCATGAAGCTGTGGCAAAGTCACGTGAGATTCATCTATTACTAAAAGAAAGTCATCTCCAAAAAAATCGAGCAAGCAATAGGGGGGCTGTCCAGGCGCTCTGCCATCCAGATGTCTCGAGTAATTCTCAATTCCGGAACAGTAACCAAGCTCCTCAATCATTTCTAAATCGTATTTGGTGCGGGAAGCAAGTCTCTGTCTCTCAAGCTCACTTGGTAGCTGCGGCAACCACACTTCTAACTCATTTTTGATTGACTGAACAGCAGACGTTCTTGATGCATCGCCTATGACATAATGTTTAGCTGGAAATATCTTTACGGAACTAGCTTCCCTAATTTTTCTCATTTCGACTGCATCATGTATGCTTATCTTTTCTACTTCATCTCCAAATAGAGAAATCCGGATGATTTCGTCTGAATATCCGGGAATAATATCTACCGTGTCACCTTTTACTCTAAAAGCACCGCTTCTCAGAGAAAAATCATTTCTCTCATAGCGTGATTCAATCAAGCTATGAATCAATACCTTTCTATCAATTTTCATACCCGAGGATAAGGTAATAGCGCTCTGCTCCCACTCCCCAGGAGAGCCAAGCGAGTAAATACAAGAAACAGTTGATATAATTATAGTGGGATCTCCTGACATTAACATAGCAGTTGCCTCTAATCGCATTTTCTCTATCTTTTCATTAACCTCAGTGTCTTTTTCGATGTACGTATCGGTCTGCGGTAAATAACTTTCGGGCTGGTAATAATCGTAAAAACTTACAAAATAACCAACGTTATTTTTAGGAAAAAAGTCCTTGAACTCAGTGTACAACTGAGCTGCGAGAGTCTTATTATGGGATATAATGAGCGTGTTCTTGTTTATTCGAGATATGACGTTTGCTATGGTATATGTTTTACCACTCCCTGTAACTCCCAGTAGAGTCTGGCAGATATCCCGTTGGTCTCGGTCTAGTATGCTTCTCGACAATTTCTCAATAGCCTCCGGTTGATCGCCGCTTGGCGCGTAGGAGTTATCATTCAATGTGAAACGTCTTAGGCTATTTAACAAGGGAGCATTGGATTATCAAAACGAACATATATTGTTATACGCAATTTGTGCATCGTGAGTTAATGCCTTTGATCATGAGGTGAAGTGATTATCAAAGTTTACGTCATATCGCTGAGCGTAATGATAAGGCTTCGTCAAGGGGTATTTAGATTTCATTGGTTAGCATCTCGACAGCTTAGTGGTTTCCGAGAAATTATGTCAACCTCTCCGTTATATCGGCGAAATGGAGGGGCAATCTTTTTCTTTGAGAGAATTGTCTAATACTATATGGGCGAACCTACGTACTCGCTAAGTACTGAGGATTTTCTATCTTACCTAGAAAACGAGGCTCGACTCAGAGTGGATGATTTTATCAGAGGAGCTGTGGAAGTGGCTCAAGAAGTACATGTCGGTGTTAAGCGTGAGGATGGCATTTCTTCCTTCCTGGAAACCCACACGTGGCCTGTGGCTGCAGAAGTAGTAAAGCATTACAGGTTTGTTAACCGCAACATTACAAGCGTTGAAGTGGCTTCGGGCATATTACACGATATACTTGAAGACAATGATAGAATACTTGATCTCTACCAAACCAAGGCCTATGGCTTTGAGGCGTACTTGAACTACAGATTTGGGAACAGAATTTACAGTATCGCAACAGAGCTCAAGATTCCACCACTTGACAATTATTCTGGAGGCACCTATGATGAAAGACAGTTGACTAGGTTCCGTCAATATTGTAATATGCTCATTGCTTCAGAATATGATGTCAAGACGATAAAACTTGCCGACAGAATCAACAATATGGTCTTCATAAAGGACAGGGCAAAACTAAACAAAACCAACATTTACGACAAGATAAAGAGATATCTTAGGGAGGCCGAGGACTTTTATCTTGCCTATACTATTTTAGAGCCCACTATGCCTGACTTCTATCAAAAGATGCGGTCAGCCTATGAACAAATGCGTTCAGTGTATTTTGAGCAGACATTAACGATGCCACAGTCGCAATTGAGCCCTACCGCAGATGTTGAGAACAATGGCTAACAAAATATTTTTGTCCAGTCTTTTTGTGCCCAGAATAGAATAACAGGTCTGCCATACAGCAAATTATTAATAGAGTCTCTTTTACTGTCAGATACTAATGATGATATGTTGCTTTAATCCAAACTGTTTCAAGTATACAGTCCCCCAGGCATTCGTAGTCTATACCGAGCGTTAGCGGGCATTTGCTATACAAACGTCAGTATTAACTGAAGGACAGATAAGAATTATGCGCAAATCATTTAAGTCTAAAGTTCTGAGAGTTAGAGGCTAAGTATGGCTTCTTTGGGTGTCGCGGTGATTGTAAAATTAGAACCTGACTTTTCCGAAGGGAATGTGAGTTATAATTCCGATGGGACATTGAACAGGGCTGAGACCAAGAATATCTTAGGGCCTCATAGTGCGGTTGCAACCGCTGCGGCCTTTTATGCAAAGGTCAATTACGATGCCGAGGTTTCTATAACAACGATGGGGCCCCCCATGGCAGATTACGCGTTACAACAGGCACAATTAATTTCTGATGCAGACAGGCTCTACCTTTATAGCGATAGGATATTTGCTGGAGCTGATACCTTGGCCACAGCCGAAGTGTTGAGGGCTGGAATAAAATTAATCGAAAATCAAGGCACAAATATTGAAGTAGTTTTCTCAGGCCACCGTGCATCCGATGGTGAAACCGGCCAGACCGGCCCTCAAACGGCTTGGAAGCTTGGCTACACTTTTCTAGGCAACGTTATATCCTATGATGTTGATATCGAGAATCGTAAAGTTAGAGCCCGAAGGCTCATATCATTGCAGGGATTCTATGATGTAATCGAGGAGGTCGAAGCATCTTTGCCAGTTTTTATGACAGTGGACCCTTCATACAAAGCAAATTATGATACAATAACACAAAGATTGGCATTTATGAGGTACAAGAAGAATGCTTCTAATAAGTCGCAGGAATATAAGAAATATTTGCAGACTCTAAACGCTCAACAACTTGGAGTTGATCCCAAATTTGTTGGGCTTCCAGGTTCCCCCACTATTGTCTACAAAGTAGAAAAGATTCCAAAAGCAAAGCCAACCAGGAAAGCATTGGTTGTGGATGGTTCCGACCCTCATCAAATAAAAGAGGTAGTGATGAGAATGAATCAGGCCTTGAGTCGGATGGTAATTAAATGAGCACGAAAGGCATATCGAGCCAATACTCGTCAGCGGAACAAAATATGAAGGCAGATCTCGATACTGTCAATGTCTGTCAAAACAATTATCGCCACACGTATGTTGTAATCGAACATGAGGAAGGTAAGCCAATACCTGTCAGCTTAGAAATGCTCGGAGAAGCAAGGAGATTGATGGATAATTTCAACAGGAGATACTCATCAAACGAACGAGTTGTTGCAGTCGTTTTAGGAAATGGAGTAAGGCCGTTGTGTGAAGACCTCATATTTTTTGGAGCCGATGCTGTAATCTATGCAGAGAGTCCAGAACTAAAGGATTCAAGGAATTTAATTGACACAAAGGTAATTTCCTCTATTGCAAATGATAAAACCCCGATAAGAGAAATTAGCCCGGAATATTTAGACGATTTTAAGCGACCACGATACATGTTCTTTGCTGCAGATAATATTGGAAGGCAGCTTTCTTCGACTGTGATGGCGGAGCTAGAGTCAGGGCTTGCGTCGGACATCAATAAGTTATCAATAGAAGACCTTGAAATAAAACATGAACATAAAACCAAAGGCAAACCAATCGTGTATAATAAAACTTTGGAGATGTATAGACCCGACTTCTCAGGTTTTCTTTGGACTACAATCCTGTGCCTAGACAATAAGAATCCGACAATACAAAGGGAATACCATCCTCAAGGTTGCAGTATAATCCCAGGGGTATTTAGCCCGATAAGCCGGGACCCGAGCAGAAAGGGAATCATAGTCAACTATGTCCCAAATATAGCACAAGAAGATCTAAACAAAGTAAAGGTTTTGGGTAGAACCGTAATTAAGAGTTCTGTTGACTTCGACAAGCATAAGTGTATAGTAAGCTTTGGTAGGGGCATCAAGAATTCGCCCGAAGCTAATACCAAGTTAATTGAGAAGTTGGCCCAGGAACTGGATGCCGAGATAGGCGTTTCCCTACCTATTTCAAAGAAACCTTACACATTAAGCGAAACTTTAAGCTCGAAGTACTTTGTTCCAGAAAGGGTGATAGGAACCAGCGGCAGGAAAGTTAATCCCTTGCTTTATGTAGCGGTCGGAATTAGCGGAGCAGTTCAACATTTGGCAGGAATGAAGGAATCAGAAGTTGTTATTTCCCTTAACTCAGATGAAAATTCACATATCAAGGACGAATCCGATATTTTGGTTAAAGGTAGCATAGAAGACGTTATCCCGCTTCTTATCGAAGAGATACGAGAGCAGAGGACGAAAATGGTAATGAAGGTTAAGGAGTAAATCACTTGGAAAAATTCGATGTAGCGGTGATAGGTGGCGGATCTGCCGGACTAGCAGCACTACAGCAGCTGTCGAGCCTGGGTAAACAAGGTGTTCTGATTGAAGCTGGCAAAACCGTAGGTTGTAAAAACGTTTCAGGCGGAATACTATACTCAAAGAAACCTAAGAATGGGAAGGTCTACAATGTTGAAGATGTATACGGAGAACATTTCCTCTACAATGCGCCGATTGAAAGACTTATTACAAAATATATTCTTCACAATACTTCCAAGGATAAAGTATTTTCCATTGATCTTACTGGAGCTCACAAGTACCAGGCGAATTTCGGTTATTCTGTTTTATTAAATTCATTGAATTCGTGGTTCGCACGTGTAGCTAATGAAACTGCAGAGAAGCAAGGTGGAGGTATAGTATCGGGTGTTCACGTCAAAAACATTATTTGGCATCAGGGAAAAACGATCATCGAAACAGACGAGTTAAAGGAGTTTGAAGTAAAAGCAATCATCGCTGCTGATGGAGTGAATTCAGAAATCGCCGATATAACCGGTGCGAGGCAAAAATTTTCGCCTGAGGAGTTATATCAAGGAGTCAAGGTAGTTCTGAAACTCCCAGAAGAAATAATCAACGAGAGGTTTGGAATCACTTCAGATGAAGGGGCAGCTCATCTTTTTGCGGGAGATATAACCCTAAACCATATCGGAGGGGGCTTCCTTTACACAAACAGGGAAACACTTTCTGTAGGTGCAGTTTACCATTACGATTCCTTAATGACTAGACCAGCAGAACCATATGAGCTTGTAAATGCTCTCTTAATGAATCCCCTAGTGAAGGAATTCATCAAAGACGAAGTCGCGATCAAAGAAGAAATAGGTAAAAACCTTTCCAAAGAAGAACAGCTGCGGACACGATTTGCAGTAAGTAAATTGTTAAAGTCATGGGATGAGCTTCGTAGTCAGTACTATTCCATTAAAGGTAGGAAAAGGCTCATCGAAAGCGGAAAATATAAAAACGAGCAAGAAATTAAGGTAAGGCTTGACGCTATTTACCAAGATTTGACAGCCAAATATGGAACCAAATTCGTGTCTGATTATGTAGAACTAGAATACAGCGCAAAATTAGTTCCGGATGGGAAACGCTGCAGAATGAAAAGACCCTTTTTTAATAACGTTTTATTCGTCGGGGATGCAGCCGGCAGGGGAATATTCATCGGTCCTAAAATAGAAGGGCTCAACGTTGGAATAGATGATGCCGTAAGGGCTGCTAATGCTGTCTCCAGATCGATTGAAAGAAACAATTATTCTCCCGACTATTTGGGAGAATTTTATACAAAGTCAATAGAGGAGAGCCCATATACAAAGGATATGAGGGAGATTGACAAAGACTACCTTAAGATATTTCTTGATGCCGCGAAGGACGTACCAAAGGATATCATAGGATCCAGGTATGGAACAATAATAAGACTGATGTCAAGCGGCACACTGCGGGGACTGGCAGTTGGCTTTGCAAATATACTAGGATATGATAGACTTTTGCCACTCGTTGAATCCGAAGAGACATACGTCCAGGTTCCCATCGACCTAGCAGAAAAACTAGGCAAAAAGATATCAGCATCTTATACACCTAGGCTATTGTCAATAGAACAACGCGTAGCCAACTTGAAGTATGATGATGATAGCGTTTCTCATATCAAAATACTTAATTCTAGGTCTGAATTTATGAGAAAAATGGTCGTGCTGTGTCCTACAAAATGTTATAATTTAGAACAAGAGGAAGTGATGCTTCAACATGAAGGATGTATTGAATGCGGAACTTGTGCAAAAGAAACCCAGTGGAAACATCCACGAGGAGAAAAAGGCGTTTCTTTCCAATTTGGATAATGACGAATAATTTGTTAGCTCTTCCATTTTATTGAGCATCCGATCGAAGGGTCGAATTCCTTTTCTAATTCTTGTCCCGCCAAAACTTTGCGGACGTTCTCTTCCATGGTTTGAACTTTGGGAGTCATATCTGGTTCCAAAGCATCATTTATTTTTCCGTGGAACATCAGTTTACGTTCTGAATTAAAAAGAAATGGATCAGGGGTGCAAACGGCGCCATATGCCCGAGCGGTCTCTTGGGTGTCGTCAAAAAGATATGGAAAGTTCATACTATGTTCGCTACCAAACTTCTTCATATTTTCGAAACCTTCATCTTGATAGTCTGGGTCATTACTGTTTATGGCTACTATCTGGAGGTCGGATTTGTCAAACTTGGACTGAAGATCTACGATGTCACGAATACGAGCCTTAACATACGGACAGTGGTTACACATAAAGACAACAAGTATTAACTTACTTGAAGAGAAACTCGTGAGGCTGTACCTTTTTTCATCTATCCCGGTCAAAGTGAAATTGGGTGCAATTTGGTTTTTTTGGAGCACCTGTGTTGATTTTGTTTTGGCCATAGCTATCTATTAGAACAACACGTATAAAAAAATTGTATTGTTATAGGTTGGCAATCTTGGCAGTATCGCAATATTTTGTAATGATATTAGATACCACTTGTTCTGTCCGCAAAATCAGAATAGTTCCTACTTTTAGGCTGCTTTTCTTTTTGCCAAGAAGAACTATATGTGGTATACTAATTGATGCTTTCGAATAAGGAGTTATCTAATGCCAGAAGAGTCGATTGATGAGATTTTGCAGCATCCCGCACGAAAAATCGTGGTCGCTGAGGCTGAGATCGATCTGACAACCGACAATAAAAACGACATTTTCATCTTGCTAGTAGAAGAGTCAAAAGGCTCTGCAGGCGGAAGGGCGGCGGGCTCAGGAGTTAGGAAAATAAATAAAGTGATGAGATATTCATGCAATAACGGGATGTGCATCAAGAGTTTTGAGACAGATAATACTGAGTCAATCGAGCTCTTCGATATACCATATAGTGCTGTAGCTATGGATATTAAATTGTCCCAAGGAAAACAGATAGTTGTACAAGGCATAGTCGACTCCGATTTGTTGGCATCATATGTTAGTCATTTAGGAAACACAAAATAAAATATGTCGCTTTGACCTTACCACTAGCATGTCGGGGCCTGAAAACAAGGACCAAGAAGCGATAGATAAGATCGCTTCTGCTATAGAAGATATGGTGCAAATGGGCGTTTTGAGACTAGTAAAGTCCAACAATGAGGATATTGATAAGGCAGTTTTCTCTGCCAGTTTTTCAGGTATTGTATCGAATTTGATGGCAGATAGAGTTGTTTCTTCAGATCCCCAACCCAAAGTTATCACCACGTTAATGTACCACTCCCTTCTAATTTTTATGAACGAAAATCTGAGGGTTCCAAAGCCATTGGCTATTGCTTTAGGTAACGACATTGAGAAGTACGGAGAAGAATTGGAGATTAGCAGGCTCATTTTTAACTATGCAGCCATATTGCAAAAGTTATTCATTGAAAGTAAAAAAGAAGTACTGCGTTGATACCGATAGATTCTACCTGGCCCTGAAATTTAAAAGTTATAAAGGCTTTTAAACTTAAAGATAATTGACATCAGCCATGGATAATGTTGAGGCAAGTCAAATCCCTTATGGTGCATTAGACTATTATCAGGTTCATTACATAGTTGAGGCAAAAAAGCATCTATATGATGCCGCTATGTTTCTGGCCAAGTGCCAACCTGTCACAAAGGGTCATTTCGCAAATAAAAAGATAATAGATGTGAAATGGCAAGGAGAGCATCTTGCAAATATTCTAGAACGTGATCTAGAGCTAAAGGAAATCCTAAAGCAAGTTTTGTTTGAGGAAGGCGAAATAAAAATCGATCCTCTGGACGATCACATAAGAATCTATGGTAAATGGAGAAATGAAGACAGGCTTAGATTCAACCTCAAAACCTTCGAAGCAGTGGATAGAATAGCAGGCCATATAAAGAAGCTATTACAAGGTTAGAAAGAAAGTCGCAGTCATTCCTTGGCAACAACATTCCTTGATGCTTTAGCGCATCTACTCCCTTTGGCCATATGATGTATTAGATTCGTTTCAATAAAAATATACTATATTCTTCAGCATTATCTGGATTCAATCTATCGTAGTCGAATTCATAAAACCAGGGCACGATAGAATTGGCGGATTAGGGAGATTTATCAAATCGGATCCGCGTTGAAAAGAAGTAATTATTGTACCGTTATTCCGCAAATGGATACTGAAAAATATCTAACGGAGTGAAATACTAGATCATCTAATATTCAGGAAATTTCTTTTCAGATTGCTAAGCTCATTCGTGGGTCATGCTTTCGCCTTCCCATTACGTTGGAAGCATCTTTCTGACTATCGTTGTCTAGTCGGCAAAATCGTGACAGAGTAAGCCTTACAATCGTACCATAGCCAAATACTACAACGGACGACCTATCTACATTTCTTTAATTGAGATAATTTTTCCGTTGGAGCAGAGAAGGCCTCAATCAAGATAGAATTATGTATCAATGATACATATGCCTAAATATGCAGCATCTAAAAGAATGAAATAAACAAATATAATGATATGTCTCACAAGTAGGAAATATTATCATGATAAACAGCGGATCGAAAAAGAGTGGATCGATTTCGTCTTCTTATGAATATTCGGAAATCACTGATGGGGATGGTCATAAGCATAACTTCCAGATGGCACAGAAAATTTACCGTGGAGATTACAAGATTGCAGTTTTCGGTTTAGGACATGTTGGCTCTGCTATGGCTTCAGTCTGGTTAAGGACAGGAGCACATGTTATAGGCGTAGACAAATCACCGACCGTTTTGAATAATGCGAGGAAAGGTAAAACTCATTTGCCCGAACCTGGTGTAAATAATGCATACAGTGAAGGAATAAGATCAGGCAGGTTCACAATTTATGATGACCTAGAACGTGCTTCCCGTGAATCGTTTCTAAAAATGATTTGCGTCCCTGTGTTGTCTAAAGAAGGATCTGCAGATCTATCGACTCTGAAGGAAGTATCTTCTGGAGTAGGTAAAGGAATTAAAAAAGGTGACGTTGTCGCAATTAATCCATCCGTCCCCCCTGGGACGACAGAAAATATTATTTGCAAAATAGTAGAGCAAAAAAGCTCAGGATTACATGTGGAGGACGATTTCTTTTTATTATACAATCCAGAAAGAATCTATGAAGGACGGGCAATAGAAGATATCGAAATGAGATATCCAGCTGTAATTGCAGGTGCTGGTCCCAAAAGTACCCAGCTAGGCAAAGAGTTGTATTCACTGATTTTCAAGAAAGGGGTAATGACGATGACAAATATCAGAGCTGCTGAAACAGAAAAGTTGTTTGAAGGTGTATACCGTGACGTCAATATCGCCCTTTCCAATGAGCTTGCAAAATTCTGTGAAAAAATTGGGGTTGATTTTTGGGAGGTTAGAGAAGCTGCCAATTCTCAGCCCTTTTGCAATCTTCATAAACCAGGTGTAGGGGTTGGTGGCGCTTGTATTCCAATCTATCCTCAATTTGTACTAGATACGGCTAAGCGTCTGAATGTTACCTGCAGTATCACAGAGCAGAGTCGAATTATAAATAATTCTATGCCGATCCTCTGCGTACAAGAGGCTGTGAAGCTATTACAAAAATGGGGTAAGAAACCTCTTACGGAATCGATAATTACTTTATTAGGTCTAGCCTTCAGAGGTGGGGTATCTGATACACGGCTTTCACCCGCTTATGCCGTAATAGACGAATTTTCAAAGTGGAAGGTGAAGGAGATTAGGATCCATGATCCCCTGGTAATATCAGACCCGAGACTGTCAAACCAATACCCTCAAGTATTTTTAACTTCAGACTTGAACAAAGCGGTACAAGACACAGATCTGGTTTTTCTTGTAGCCGATCATCCTGAATACTCTTCACTGACTCAGGAAATGTTCGACGGAGTCCCGATATATGATGGCAGAGGGATTTTACACAAGACTAAGTCTTTTGATTCTAGGCTGAGGACGATTGGGGTGGGCATACAACCTCCCAACACTCCTCCGCAAGTTGTAACTTGAAAATAAGTCCCCGGCAAACAAAATATGTAAATGTCTGGACATACTTAATATACGCTTCCTTAGATTTTTTCTTGTGATGGCCAAAGCACCCTCAAGGCAAAACACGCTGCTAACAGTTACTTGGAAAGAAGGAGCTGTTATTATGATCGACCAAACTAGATTGCCTACCAAATTGGTGTATAC
>JBPCNB010000436.1:0-4009 GCA_051001675.1 Nitrososphaeraceae archaeon
AACAAAGAATTTGTAGATGCTCATAGCTTTGCTATATACACGTCCCGTGCAAACAACGCGATTTTCACTGTGTAGGCTTACTAGGTACTGAAATAGTGGATTTGCTAAAATAAACTCATTCATTGTAACGGGCTTTCGAATGAACTGTACTTTGTCAATTTCTGGAAACAGGTCAATCGAATCTTCAAAATATGTTTTAGTTCCCATAAAGAATATAGCCTTAACTTTATCGTCTAATATTTGGTTAATTAGTTAATTGGCAGGTTAAATGAAAATGTTGCTCCTATCCCGTCGGGGTTATTCTCAGCCCATATTCTACCGCCATGAGCTTCGATTATACTCTTTGAAATGAACAAACCCAGACCTGTTCCTGATGAAGGGGATCTTGTTGTAAACTTTGTAAATAATTTAGGCAATATTTCCGGATCTATTCCTTGCCCAGTATCTTTTATACTAACAACTATTTTTGAATCTTTTATACTGTCTACTGCAACAAGTATAGTTCCCTTTTCTCTGCTAGTAAACTTGACAGCATTACTCAGTAGATTAGAGATGACCTGGGATATTCTTTCCTTATCCGCCTCCACAATAATGCTTTTGGGCTCATATACGATATTCAGGTTAATATTATCCTCGCTATCAAACAGAAGGCTTCTGTAATCACCCACTATAGACGATATTACATCATTTAGGTCAAATTCTTCTTTGGTCAGTTTTAACGACTGACTCTCAATTCTTGTGACGTCCAATATATCTTCAGAAAGTCTCTGAAGTCTCTTTGAATTTCTTAATATAGGATATACATACATCTTACTATTTTCAGGTTCGGTTGCCAATAGCTCAGAATATCCTGTAATGGCCTGAGTAGGCGTTCTTAGCTCATGAGCTGCTATATTGATAAACTCTTTTTGCATTTTGTCATGGACTTTTAATTGTTCATTAGCCGATTCCAGTTCTTTCGTTCTTCTTTTCACTTCGCTATCCAAATTACTGCTCCATTTAATTAGAAAAATAATTAGGATAATCGCCGCAGCTGTGGTAATGGCAAGCAAAGAGAAAGTCTCTATTCTCTGTGTAAAAAGTATATCCTCAATTTGCGAATATATTTGTGAAGTTGGTGTCACGATGAAGACAACATAATATGGCATATCATTTTCTCCACGAATAGAGATAGGATAGCCTGTTGTCAGTCTTTCTCCAGTTCCAATCATATAAACTACATCGCCTGATTTGCCGGATAATACACTCTTCATTAAATTATTCAAATCTTTATTATGCCTTGTAAAGTTCTGAGTGTATTCCCCAAAGAAATTCTTGCCTATCAATTGTGCATTACCATGAACTAACTGAGTTGTATTTCTATCAAGGGCTGCCAAGTATTGTGATTTGATATCGTAGATATTTCCAAATCTTTTAAAGAAGTCTATAGTTGGTATCCCTGCTGCTACTAGCCCTTCATATTGTCCTGTTTCCCTATTTATAATAGGATGTGTTATGACTATTCTGTAAGTTCCATCAAGTGAACGAAAACCGGTAGAGAAGACTGGCTTTAGTGTCGTTTTCGTCTCATTGACGTAATCTCTAAACGAGATGTCAGTACCAACAAATGATCTTTGACGTTCTTGTTCTGAAGCAACTAGTCTTATTATCCCATTTCTATCTACAATAAACAAATTATCTGCTTTTCCTACCAGCTGTGTAGCTTCATTATACATCTCCTGCAAAATCTGTTCTGATTTGCTACCTGACAGGTCTCCTTGTTGTACATAGACAGAATTTGCTACAACTTTAAGTTTCGATAAAATTGAATCTATATCTGATGCTATATGTTGTGAAATACCGTTATTAGTATCTAATTGTCGCTGTCTTTGCTGCTCAAACAAACTTTGTTTTATGCTGTCTTCTGTAACATCTTGAAGAAAAAAATATAATCCATATGAAAGAGCAACTATGAGGATAATTGAAATAATACCTACTTCTCTAAATCGTTTAGGAAGTTCCAATCTTTCAATAGTAATAATGCTGGGCGAATATAAGATTTGGCTAGGTAATGTATCTTTGAAGTGTAAATCCATTGCAACAGCGCAGGTTAAGATTCTATATAATGAAGGGTAAAAACTGGAATACCCCTATCTAAATATGTAGTCATTGCAATGAGCAGCCATAATTAAACTATACAGATTTTTTAAAGTAAATACATTTACACTTTACTACTAGACATAGTCATAGCTTATCGCCTAGTGTGACACTGAACGTGTTATAACGAATGTTGGACAAGAAGCATAATATGCTTATGACATTCAGAGAACAACCCGCTGATAATAATTTCGACAAAAAATCTTGGTATGAGTTGTCTTTCCATCAAATGTATGTTCTGATCGTATCTATTACTCGCTACTTGTCACCTAGAAAATTTAAATGTCTTGAGGATTTTGTCGAATAGCAAAAGATTAGGATCAAAGTTTTTTGCTGAATTCCCATATGTCAGAACGTATACATCCTGATTGCCAGTCGTCATAAGCATGAAAAGCAATAATTCAGAATGTTTAGGTCCAGAGCTGACTATGTTTGAACATGCCTTGCGGCCTTGAATTTGATATTTCTGACACTCCATATCTTGAACTATTTTTGCGCCTCTTTCTGTAGATAATAAGTGATCCAATTGTGTTTGTGCATACTCTTCCAGTCCAACTGCGAGTGCGGTTCGTGTTTGATTTGGACCTATTACGATGTTAAGGCTTTCTCCCCCGCCATACGGATTGATAAATATCACCGATGACCCTTGGGAGTCGTCAGGAGGTTGTATTATTTTCCAGCCTAAGGGATAATCTACAGTGAAACTTCCTGATGCGTCTGTGAATGTTTGCATTTGTTGTTGTGCCATCGCTGTGGATATTGGCAATAGTGCTGCCAAAACAGCTATTGTCATTATTGCTTGTTTCATGAGTCTATTATGAAGGTAACAAAAAAGAAGATAGGAAGTGGCTATTTTGAAACTTGTTTTCTCTATGCGTAATCAAACTCCCGTTGTACTGGATATTTCCCCACGAATAGAACCTAGTGGATTCTGTTCTGTATGTACGTTGACATATGCTGTTCCATTATTCATAATATTGATTAGATCAGAGAGTTGTTTTCCCGCCAAAGGTCCCTCTAGTTTAGCAGAGGTAATATTTTCTTTTATTGTCAGAGATGTATTTGATTCAGTTGATGGAGACTGAGAATTGTACAACGTAACTACAACAGGACCATTTACACCTACTTTCCCTTTATGTATATGGGCTTCAGTAATACCTTCTAAGCCCTCGACATTAAGAGAATATGTCAATTCCTTTTTGTCACTGACAATCTGAAATTCAGTATTTCCTGTTGCATTGATTGGTGTGGGTGGGACTTCAGAGCTCCCTGAAAGATTAGCATTAAAGCTCTTTTGTTGCATGTCCTGTTGTGCTAGTATGGAATTGGTAGAACCTAACGCCATCGATATAACGGATGCTACAATTACACTAATGATAGCAGCGATCTCTGGTTTACTTTTTGCAAATAAGGTTGGTGTCATCTTTAAGCACCACCATCAGATCGGGTTACCTTCCATACTATTCCCGTATATGGATAAGGCCAAGTTACAGTATGATTCAGAGGAGCGCCATTAGGTAGGGTGTCTCTTAATTCTAACTTTCCGAGATCAGCGATATAAAGAGCACTGCTATTCTGGTCAAATGCCAAGCCAACGGGTGTAAACGCAGATGGGTCTCTAATTGCACCCAGAAACTCGCTATAGTTTCCTGTCTTTGCATCTAGCATCATGACTTTATGTCCTACTATTCCTTTTGGGATTGTGCTAAATGTATGAGTTATTGGAGTAAATGTTCCAGATGCTCCGATAAAAGCCATTCCTTCATGTCCAAATGCACTACCATTAGAATAGGCAACTTGGGTCAATGAAGGACCGACTTGCATTTGAGCTAGTGGTTTGACAACTTCAGGATGATCCTGAATCAAGAACTTT
>JBPCNB010000437.1:0-3105 GCA_051001675.1 Nitrososphaeraceae archaeon
AGATTGGAAGTAGTAGTATTACTAATGCTGATTGGTCAGTCCCTCAGACAGTTACAATGGATTTAGTTGGAGGGAATAATAATCAAGAACAGAAACAATCTTATTCAAACAACACATCGGCGGCAGACCCAAGAAATGGTATCACAGTTGAAAACATGGCTTGATTATAAACATCGCATCCGCAGAGTATGCCATAAAGACACAGAAACACAAAAGACAGTTACAGAATATCGCACTCCAGCAAAAGATCCGAACACTTTGATCTTTTCGGTTTACCAGATTCATAAAAAGCCAAATCCTAACAATATATACCACGAGCTTGTTCGTGACTTTGCAAAGACTCTTGATAGAATGGGTAAGGGTGCATTTGAAGATGATAATAAAAGGCGCAGGAAAATTACCCTTCATAGTTTTCGCAGGTATGTAAAAGGTGTAATCAGCGATCTTGGATTTGGAGACTTTTCTGAGTATTTCATAGGGCATATAGGTTCTACCTACTATCGAAAAACAGAAAAAGAGAAGCAGGAGTTATTCTGTAAGGTTGAACCATCATTAACACTACTTGACTTTCCTTCACTAGAACGCAAGGGAGCAGATTTCCAAAGCAAGATAGACACACTTGAACAAGAAAATACTATGCTAAAAAAACATCAAGAAATGAGAGACGATGCCTTGACTTCGTTATCAGACCAGGTTACAAAGTTAATGCATGAGATGGAGATATTGAAGAAGCAAAATGACTAGTTTAGTTTTAACTTACTGATGTCATTATGTACTTCAAGAGAGTTTTGGGAGCTACATTTGCTGCAGTTCATTTTCAGCACATCGCCATCATGTAGTAAGATGCTCATTCTGTAATCAACATAATCCACGATAACGGGGGCAGCTCGGAAACAGTTCCTACATTTACCATATAAAACAAGTTTTGAGTAATCACTGATATTTTCTACCCAACACACTCCCCAGTCTTTGGGTGGTCGAGCTAAATATATTCTGCTTTCAATATCTGCCTTTTCATGATATATAATAATCTTCCTTTCATCTTCGTTAAGTCCATTTAATACTTCAAAACAAATATCCAAGAAAATCTTCCGAGTCCGCAAACCCGCAAGATGGGCGTGAAGGGTCACATTTAGTGCATTATTTAGGTTATAAATTATGTGTTTATTATTATGCAATATCTTTAGAAGAAGACGGAGCATGTGGCTCGAGAAACCTTTTTGCATGGATTTAACATACAGGTTTGATATAAAATCGCCAATGTAAGATTGTAATCCTGAAAAGTGTTTCTGGATTAACTGGAACAATATTTGCTCCATCTTATCTTTGTCAGACAGTTCTAACTGATCACTATTACTATATCTCATAAGTCTCAAAATGATAATACCATCATTCGTAATTGTGTAGACCGGAGTCGATTGTCCGTTCTTGGTAGGTTCTGTTGCTACTTCTTTAAGCAAATCTAATTCAGCTAAGTTACTTACTTGTTTTTGTATTGTTAGTAGTCTATTTCTTATTTTTGTGCTCGTTGTCATGTACCGTTCATACCCCGTAGAATAGTATTCCTTCAGTCCTAGGTTTTTATCCAACAACCATCCTGTAAGATTCCATGTATTGACTCGTTTATCTCCTGAAAAAGCTTGAGATTTATCTGATGTAATCTGTAGAGCTAGATTCTGTCTCCCCTTTATTGTCTCTGCTCTTAGGCCTATTTCCCCCATACCTACATGAAAGTATTCTAGAATATCTTGATATAGCAACGCCTCTTCTGTATAAAGACCATTTACATGATTTCTTTCAAAAATGCAGTTAATACAGCATATCCCATCAGATGAATGTACCCTCTTTGCCTTTCGATTTCCCCTAGTTTGGTTATCTTTCATTATTTAGACTTAGTATGCCTAAACTACATCTCGGATGCTAATAGACATTATTGCAAGTTTAGTATTAGCAAAACTGTCAAACGAAAATACAACAAAAGGGTTATCTAAAGTTTGGCTGATAAATAAGCTCTCAGCAACCTTAATCATTCCTATCGACATAGCGAGAAAACATGGCCTAGCAGAACCTTCACATGTAGTAGTTGAGGAACACCCTGAGGGAATACTAATCAAAAAACTCCTACTCTGAAGGAGAAAAAAATAATGTCTTCCAATATCCATTCCAACAGAGACACTAATAAACGTGAATACCTTTGCCATGGCTGCGGACAACCGATAAAGTTTGATGCCAATGTAACTAGCTCGATATCTGGTAAGGCTATCCCATTGAATCTGGATGGTACCCAACATGACTGTCCGAACAGGCAACAAACTAAGATGAATATACAAGATAACAAACTACAGAGTTCTAATATTTTAACCTCCGAACATGTAAAATTCCTGGACACATTGGGGCCTGCCGTCGCAGAAACCCTTCGGTTATCACAGGATACATACAAAAAGGTTGCAGAGATGCATGAAGTCTTTCTTAAATCTAAAGGAGAGTCAGTAGCTTGACCTCACCGGAGTCTTATACCTCCTACGATGAGGAGCTCAAACATCTTTGGGGAAATAAGAGATTTGCAGATCCTATCGCAGCTAATGTTTACGAAGGTATCAATCACAACAAGCAGCATGGTCCTGTTATCGAAATCAAGACTTTTCTGCATTGTATCGTTGAACACTCGAAATGCAATGGGCAAATAGTAACTGACAATTACACACACAGATGTTATTGTCCATTTCACAGATTTGCTCAGATTGCAGATTTTCTCTAAGCCTTGTCCGCCACTTTTCAAGAAGACGGAGAGATATGGACTGCAGAACGACTAACCGATGAGCTATTCCTTTGTTTGCTAAAGGCCAGAGAAGATGGTGGCTCTCGAAAATATGAACAACAGGCCAAGCATTTGATTTACAGGATTCCCATATACAGACCTATACCATTTTTTATTGTCAAGATCAAAGATCTTAGTCCCAAACTAAAGGAGGAGTTGGTATCATTGGAAGGGAAATCCTTGGGTAATGTGATAATAGAGGCGATAGGTAGGCTGGTCGAGCAGGTTGACGAGCGTTATTTCCCGTTGAGCGTCAGACGGCTGCTCAAATGGAAATTGGAATAGAG
>JBPCNB010000438.1:0-1551 GCA_051001675.1 Nitrososphaeraceae archaeon
GGCTTAAGGATCTGGGTATGGAGGTAGCGGTACTAAGAATAGGACATAGGTTCGTTCGTGATGATCGTATAACTACCCACGCAGCATTGGTATCAAGAGCATTTGGTACGAGCATGATCTATATGACAGAAGTTGATGAGTCCATAAAGCAAACTATTACAAAAGTCGCGAGTAGGTGGGGAGGAGAGTCAGAATTCCGCATTGAAATCGTTCAAGATTGGAAGAAAGTGATCCATTGCTGGAAAAAAAATTGTGGCAAAGTGATCCATTTGACAATGTATGGTATTAATGTGGACGATGCCCTTGATGATATTCATAAAGAGAACAAAGTTCTTGTAGTTATTGGGGCAGAAAAGGTTCCTAGGGAGATATATCATCTTGCAGATTACAATATTGCAATTGGAAATCAACCACATTCCGAAATTGCGGCCCTATCCATATTTTTGGATAGGATCTTTAAAGGAGAAGAATTAAAGAAAAATT
Source organism: Nitrososphaeraceae archaeon (assembly GCA_051001675.1). Taxonomy (GTDB): domain Archaea; phylum Thermoproteota; class Nitrososphaeria; order Nitrososphaerales; family Nitrososphaeraceae; genus TH5893. The sequence goes on from JBPCNB010000438.1 coordinate 484, forward strand.
TTCGGGGAGCAAAATTAAGAATTGTACCAAATAGTCGTGGGAAATATGTGGCGGAAGCAACCGACTTAGATAGTACTAAATGACACTGGAGCAGTTCTCTGTTCACCCCTTTACCACACTTTCTGATGTGATTATTTTCTATCATTTTACTAGCGGGTAGCCTCTAAGGATGCTTGATAACTGGGGAATTACAAATCATAGCTATTTGGAAGTCCTGGGCTGGACTTGAACCAGCGATCTCTGCCATACCAAGACAGTGCTCTTCCTACTGAGCTACCAGGACTCTCATTGTCTCAGTTATCAGTAAACTGATGCCATAAAGATTTAGATTATTAGAAGTTAATAACAATTCTAGTAACAATGGACGAAGGGTTAGAGCTACCGTCTGAAGAAAAAGGTGGCCTGAAAAGAGGCACTGAAGCAAGGAAAAGAGTGGAAGCATTTATACCATCTGAAAAAACAGATTCTGTATTAGCTGCATTAGAGTCCATAAATGTACAAGCAACGTTTTACGAATCTAAAGGCATGGGAAAAGGGGAGAAATATTCAATTTCTTATGGTAAAGGAGGTAAGACTACTAAAATGCCTTATTCAACTAGACACACTGTAGTAACAATAGTGGACAAAAATAAGGTTGAAGAGGTAGTTGCTGTTATAAAGCAATCAGCAAGAACTGGTAGAGATAATGTCGGGATAATAGTCATCTCTGACGTAGAGGATATACTATTCATTTAGGTCGGCTAATGCGAGTCAATCAGTGAACAACCACAATAGGGAAACTGTATTCAGCGAGCTTGAATAAACCCACAAATGATCTTAATGCAAACTTCGATACCTAGGACCACGGGGTCGTAGTTCATCGAGGGGGTGTACAGCACAAGGTGCAATACTTTCGCCATATGAGATAAATGGTGCTCCCCTTATTTCTGACAGCAGATCTAAAATATGAGATGGTAGCAGATCATTTGTAGCAACTCATTGAACTTCCTAACAGGTACTAATGGGAAGTACGAAAAAAACGGGTAGAGCTTGGCTTTTCTATATAAGAAGAACATGCATACTTTCTTC
>JBPCNB010000439.1:0-1798 GCA_051001675.1 Nitrososphaeraceae archaeon
TCAACCATTTAGTAATATGTGAGGTACGAGAGTAGAAGAATGTCGTTTACGCAAGCGAAGCAGGATATTACTTAGCAAGTGCTAACTATGTAAATTAGAAAAAAAATCTACATCAGCTATTATATGAGACTTATTTTTCAGACTCGTTGATTATTGTTAAAGTGTGATTTCCGACAGTTAATATGATGATACTTTGACTGGTTAAATTATAACAATGCTCTTTGTATTACAAAAGTAAAAGTCGTACGGTCAGTAGTTTTTTAGACTAGAGATAAATGTAATTAATTAAATCTGTATTGCCAATAGAATTCTCTTCTTGATTCTTCTTCTGCGGCGGTACCCTTCCATAGGGGTTATAAATCAATACGTCCACTCATAGCCTATACTTCTAAAGCAGCTATTCCCGACGTCGAACTCCCCTTGTAATATACATACCAAACCATTCATCCATTGCAATCTTTCAGAATCAGTAAAGTATGTTCGTAATACAATAAATTTGCCATTCTTACTTGTGTCATGTCCTTTGAATCTCAACTCTTCTCTCTTGCGTACATCTTCTTCAGGAGTAAAGACGCCCTGCCAATGTGAGAGCGTTACACCATTTTCGTGTATGAAAGATGGACCTGAACCTGACACCTTTCCACTCGGAAAGGAATCAAAACCTTTGAGATCCCGGACCCAACTGCTTTCTCTTTTAATTATTCTATTGACCTTATTTTCATCTACAACCTTGCTTTCAGTAGGAGTATCTATTTCCTCAAAAAGTTTTCTTCCTATTGAGTACATGATACAATCTATCATTTCCTTTCTCCGACTATTACATATATAGTATTATCAGATCGAGGTCATGTGTATCCAGAGACTACGTTCTATCAGAAAAGATATTAACAATGTAGCCTAATACGATACATGAGCACTGAAAGGAATAAGAACCCGCTAAAACGAGATCAGGCTTTAAATGATGCGACTAATGGACAGTTAGGCGAGCAACCAAGACCTAAACCATCAGGCAGAGGAGAATCAGAAACTGATAAGAATATCAGAGATTCGCGAATCAGAACTGCTCGCAAGATGTCTCGAGATATGTGATGCTAATGATACCAAAACCAATGAAGCCGATCAATACGTCCTATTAGCTATACTACTCCATCCATCCTGATACTTTTGCTTGGCTGATCAACCGTGGTTAGACCCACAAATCGCTAACAAGCATTTCATAAGAGACCTTTTGCAAGTCTTTAGATGGACAGATCCCTGAAAGTACACTCTTGATCGAACAGCAAAAAAGATCAGCTACAAGATCATCATTCTGTGAATATAGCTATGACAGACGCCATAAATTAAAAACAAAAATGGTGAAATAATAATGAAAAAAGTCGGGGTTACAGTTTATCTTAGTTCCAAAATTAATTCTGGTTTAAATTTCTTTTTCTCTACCTGTTGTCTTGCTGAAAGTACGGTAACCAATGCACATGTTCCACCGATGATGCTTGCGATTCCTAATATTGCTGTACCATCAAACATACCGGCAATCGTTATTCCTAATGTTCCTGTGGCCAGTCCCCATGGGATTTTGTTATTAATTTTCATAATTTTAATTGCGAACTGTCATATATAAACTCGTGTCAATGCGACGTCATCGTGCTAACTTATGTCCTCGAATGCATGAATAATTTATATTACTACCATCCATTTTATCATCGTGCCTAACTATGCATTATGATGATTAACGCTTTAATATAATGGAATATAGATTCCATCGGTATGACAACTGTTCAATATCAAACAGAAGTTAATG
>JBPCNB010000440.1:0-1003 GCA_051001675.1 Nitrososphaeraceae archaeon
CCTTGCTGCGCTGTGACATCTAGCTGAATTGCATTACCTCCTTTGGTTGAAGTAGTCAGGGTTATTTTCGTGTGATCAAGGTCAGTTGAGCTATCTGACATTTGTTGTGCACTTGCAATATGAATAGTATTGTTATATATGTGTAAAGGGTTTCCAAGTCCATTAAAGACAATACCTGAAAATAAGAATATTACTGTGACGATAAATGATGAGGTAGTTACACTTTTATACGTTGATTTGAGGGGCTTCAATGACATTAACCATTGTATTGGTTCTAATAAGGTAAGGACACAAATACCACTTCTGAGACCCACAAGTGGAATCAAGTGGGAACCAGACGTGTTATTATTACTATAATCTTGTGGATTTTTTAAATAGTATGACGAATAATTATCCACGAATTATTAATTTGCTGGAAATTGAACTTCATTTTTTTAGTACGATCATTATATTGATTGCCATTATTATCCCAGTATACATTGCTGTACAACTAAGACACAGTAACAACGGTCGTCTTAGAAATCTGATGGTAGTGTTAGCGGTTTTCGTCGCAGTACATGGAATTTATCACATAACAGACTTTTTTGGATTTTCATTTTTAGCAGAATGGTTGTTTGAACCTATCTCTATAGCAATACTCATATTCTTTGGATTACTCTATTTAAGAACTTATCAAACAACTCAGGAGATCAAAAGATGATTACTATTGATGGCAGTAGTAATTCTATCGCTTCTGGTTTGACAACAATTCTCCTTTTTATAGCATTAAGCATATTCATATGGCTTGCAGTAAGGTCAAGAGGGTTTACAACCTTTCAATTTCAAATATCTATATTTATAGTAATTTGGATTCTAGGAGAGATAATCAGTATTTTGCAAGAGTATCAAATAGCAATATTGTCGCCCATCTTAACCTGGCTACCTGATATCAGTCTGCAAATACATCTGTTGTCTATGATTTTCCTAAGTCTGATGCTATGGATTAGATTTTACTATTCAGAAA
>JBPCNB010000441.1:0-1603 GCA_051001675.1 Nitrososphaeraceae archaeon
CGGAGTCATTCAAAAATATGACGCAATGTTGTTGACTGGCTCTGGAGAACCAGACAGGGCGACTCGAATGATGGTAAAAACTCTAAACGAAGTATGGAAAAAGCCAGTAGTGATTTTTGCTGATGCAGATCCTTGGGGATTGGGTATCGCTCTACGTTACAAAATAGGCAGCGAGTCACTCAGTTACGATAGCGACAGATTAGTTACTCCAGACGCAAAAGTTTTGGGAATGATGTTTTCTGATATCTACGAGTATAATATTCCTGAGGTTGCCCGGTTGTCTGCATCCGACGAAGACCTGTCCCGAGCAAATGATATGAAAAAGAAACCATGGTTGAGTGACAAACAATGGCAGAAGGAGTTGTCATTATTCCTACAAAGAAAAGAGAAGTGCGAACTAGACGCATTTTTCAAACACGGTTTCAAGTATTTGGCCGAGACCTATATTCCTAAGAAGTTGCGTGAGATAGGACTTATCTAATTTTATTTCCCATCGAATGTTAATGACGAAAAGCTGTGTAAAATTTTTTCCCATCTTCATTTATTTTTCAAATTTTATTTAGATTATTCAGCGTAGTTGATTGAGACTGAGGGAGATACTGGCTGAATTCGCTTAGGTCCATAACTAGACCATAATAATCTTTAATGTTATCTATTGTGGACTCGTAATGCTTCTTATTACTTGATATAGTCGCGTCAGAAATTAGGACTACGTCATAGCCGATATTAAACGCATCTCGCAATGAACTTTCCACGCAAATTGAGGTGTCTATGCCCGAGAAGATTAATGTATTTATTCCTAGGCTTGAAAGCCAAACCTTTATCTCCGTGTCATGGAATGCAGAGTCCCTTCTCTTAATCACAACATGATCTCCGGGTATAGGGGCAACTTCTTCCACAATATCTGCGTCCCAAGTTCCTCTAACGCATATTGGTTTTTTCATTATTCTTTCTTCTCTAGACTTCGGTAGAATCTGATGAGTTCTTGTGAGCAAATCAATTCCGGATGACTCTCTGACAGCCTGAGTATAGAATACTGGAATTGTGTTGTCTCTGCATAAATCTAAGAGCTCCTTTATCTTGGGAATCACCCGGCAGTATCTACTTGTATCCATCCCAAGCAGATCATATGAACCCCCTTTGCTCACAAATCCGTTTTGAACATCTATAACCAACAGAGCAGGATTCACGTCGTAGTCTCTTAGCTTCATCTGTTATAGCATTTTAAACAACCAAATTTATAGCATTATCCGATCTATCTTACATAAATGCAGTCACAAAATTAACATCAAATGACGACGTTGTAGCCGCATACGGATTATCATGACCTTCCCTTTGCTCTGCGTTTGTCTGGCTTCTTCAAAGACCACGGTAGCGTCATTTGTATCATGTTGCCACATAAAGAGACAACGATTTACATAGCCAAAACATTAACAATAAATAGCATTGAGTGATACACTTGATATATACGCTACAAAAATGACAGAAATCGAGGCAAAATGTCCGAATTGTGCGCACAAAGCAGTAGTTGATGAGAACATGACGGAAGTGAACTGCAGATCTTGCTCCTTCAATTCCTCATACGAAGAATACATTGAGATAA
>JBPCNB010000442.1:0-2203 GCA_051001675.1 Nitrososphaeraceae archaeon
GTCTAACCCAAACGCGGTAAAATATGGCTTGCATTCTGTATCCTCCATTATCCAAATACTTTTCTTGCAGCTGTAATCACAACATCATTCAACACCTTAAATCTACGATTCGTTTTTAGCCGGTGAATGATTTCCTGGTCTTCCAATATCAGCAAATCTTCTCTAAAGCCAACTGATTCTTGAAATACTTCTTTCGTAATAAATAAATCTGTGAGGTAAAATCATCCGGTGGAATGCTATTCACATGAAGAAAATAGGGTAAATCATATCTGGCAACCAAAGCCCCTTTATTCATCTGTGCCGCTCTTCCTTTACATGACATTTGCTGCGGCTACAGGATTGTAATCATTCCCCAATTTTCATTCAAGAGCAAAAAAGCTGCCTTAAGCAGAATATTAATTTTTACTCAGTGAATTTGCGACTTCCTGACAAAAGAAGATATCTTATTGAAACCTGGAAACTATAACAGCTTCAAGTTCATCAGTATTTGCTACAGGTGCCGTTTCAAAGTTTCGCGTCATATAATTTCGGCAACCTGAACACATGGATACATGCAACGGTAACTGAGTTTGTTCCATCAGCCTTAGGGGGCAAAATTCTCTTAACTCCATAAGTTGTTTTGCCTTTACACAAGACAGCATGATGGCATTCATCAAATTCATAATACAGATAAACGCATATTAGATGCGGTATTTATTTTGTCTTAGGATTATTAACAGCAAAAGTCAAAACTCTTTTTACATATTCGTTTAACGAAATATTCTCTTTTGTCGCTAATAGTGCAGCATCTTTATGTACATCGGAGGGTACTCTGACATTAAAGCTGCCTTTGAAAGATTTTTCTGGTTTCTTTTTAATTTGATTACAGGTTAAAATATAATCGTCAACTGCATCATGAAAAGAATTAATAAGTTCATCTACGGTCTCTCCTTCAAAAGTCACCAAATCATTAATCCCAAAGATTTTTCCATGAAATACTTTATCATCGGAACTAAAATGAACTGTGCCGGTATAATCTTTATATTCTATAATATCTTCTTTCATACTCGTAGTTTTTATTTGTTCAGTTTATTTAGTGTTTCAATTACTTGTTTAATTGCGTATTGTTTTACGATGTTTCCCGGATGCGGTTTATGTAAACTAATTACATGGCTACCATTAACAAATTTTCGTCTTGAACCACCTGTCTTTCCAGTTTTTAATTCATCATAACCATAGCTACCTAAAACTTTTGAAAGTTCATCCCATGTTAAGTCCGTTGGAATTGAATTGAACCTATCTCTTAATTTGTCAATCTTACTCAATAAAAACGTTTGTAACTGAATTTTAGTTGCAAACTAAGATTAATTTTTTGTCATTCCAATAATTGAAAGAGTTAAAAATTAAGAAAAGTCGTAGAGTCCGCCTTTCAGGCTTGAGCTTAACCTTACAGGAGCATTTTAATTTTGGGATTTGAAAATGTGCTTTTATAAAAAGGAAAAATTGATGCCCTTTATTAAGCTCTAATATATCCTATGAAAGTTTATAGCGGCTTTTTGTAAAATCAGGGTCGTGCAACATGACCCGTGTTAGCGGCTGTGCTTCTTCTTTGGAAGTGTAGGGAAACCAGATTTTTTTATTTGTTCGTTTGCTTTCACAAGTTTTTCAGGAAAAAGTACAACATTGTCATACTTGTCAAGCGATGGGTCAATGCGAACCGCAGGAACCTTCTTTTTGTTGATTTCAAGCATATTTTTCATAATCAAATTTACTGGTTTTTACGAACGGCAAATGCCTGATAGTCAACGCTGTCCTGAGTTTATAACTCAGGACTTACAAGCCTCGCTATCAAAATAAAAATCCACTCTTAAAGCCCACATTGCTTCCATAATAATAATCTCTTGCACCACTATAAATATATTCTTCAGCTTTATCTACTATACCTGCATCAACAGGGCCTGCCTCCCAGTAGGCAAGTTATTGTGAACGTATTCTAATTTCTGCCTCGCAAACTTCTGGCGAATAAATAATTCTAGGTTCATTGCCCTGTTTCCATAGGAGCTATCGGGATTGTTAGTATTTCTGCTATTTAAGTTTCCCGGCTTCTCTAAATAATGTAAGCATCCATTCTGTCTGGCTTTCTCCGGGATTATTTTGAATTGCAGCAACAAGTTTTTTGCTGGTAAATTTCTGAAAATCTCCCGGCACATCGCTTACATTATTT
>JBPCNB010000443.1:0-3194 GCA_051001675.1 Nitrososphaeraceae archaeon
TTTCTATCCTGAAAGGAAGTTAGTTCACATGAGGGGGATGATTAGTGGAGGTATGCTTAGATCCAAGCAACTAATTATAACGATTAGTGTCATATTTACGGTTTATACATCAATTTTAAGTACCATATTATACTCTCTTGGGAATTTTAATAACATTGATTCTGTTGCTGTAATATTTAGTACAATTACAGGCGGAGGTTTTGTCCCAACTTCTACATATGTATCGGGTGAAAATACTCCACAGATGCTAGTCCTTATGGTAGGAATGATAATTTCAGCCCTACCCTTTGCATTTCATTATGCTGTATTTAATAAGGAGCTCAAGACTACAAAATTAAGGCCTGAAGTATTAGTTTACATTGGCATTATTCTAATTTCGATTCTCATTTTTTATTTTCTATTAAATGATCATGCTGTGCAATCAGTATGGCTTACCTCAACATTTCTTACAGTGAGTGCCTCCACTACCTCAGGTTTCCAATTTATAGACATATCTTCAATATCACTTGAAATAAAGATTCTATTGATGATACTTATGTTAATTGGAGGGTGTGCGTTTTCTACTGCAGGCGGTATTAAAGTTGGTAGACTCTTACAAATTGCTCAGAAACTAACAAAGAGAAAAATTCCTATTGATGCAGCAAGCAGATCAATATCTTCTGTATCTTCACGATACAATAAATCATATTCAAGCTATGAGGGAAAAGGACCAAAGCTTAGAACAGATAAAACTTTTACAGAATCGTTACTTGTAATATCCCTATTTGTATTGTTGTCCTTTATGACAGGCTTAGTAATAAGTTATTTTGCTGAACGAAACTTTGTAGACTCGCTTTTTGAATCCGTATCTGCTTTGACAACCACGGGACTTAGTACAGGAATAACTACTCTCAATTTAGATTTAGTATCAAAGACTTTTCTTATAATTAATATGGTTATTGGAAGATTTGAAATAGTAGCTATACTCTACATCTTCTTTGGGGCAATTAGAAAGATATAGACAGCTTAAGGCTTACGCTATCAGCTAGTGGGGGCAGGTACACGAACAGCCATCATGATTTTGTTCTCCGAATCTGTTACAAAAATAGCAGCTATTTAAGGGGTTCAAAAAATGTATAACTGTTTATTCTCCATGCAATAAAAGTTAGATTATCAAAAAAAAACTAGATACTTTCTAAGCTAGAATCAGGTATCAGAATGCATATAAAAAAATAAGGATAAGGCCTCTGTTACTATTATTATTATTTTATTTCTTACCTTCGATGCTCACATTACTAGTAGTGGTAGCGGTACTAGTAGTTGGATACCTGCTATGGCCAGATATAGCATATGCAACACTTTGTATTCCTATTATCAAGAGGTTAATACCTAATACTAGCGTCAGAAGCAATACACCTAATGCTGGATATGCAAAGACCATAAACGATACAGCCAATGATAATACACCTACACCTACAAGAGAGCCTTTTGACCATTTTGAAATATTCTTTTCTGCGAGTCCGTGAATGATTCTTGCAATTCCTATGAAAAGCAGACCAAGAGCTAGGATAGTGACTAATACCTCCGTTGCAAATAGAGGAAATGCTAAGACTGCCATTCCTAATAAAGTAACTACTACACCAAGACCAATATTACCATATCGAGATAACTTGGATGACCGATTCGATGGCGTAAAACCTGTAACTACTCTTTCAATTCCTACAACTAGTAATGTAACAGAGAGAAGAAAGGTTAGGGTCGCAATACCAAATCCTGGATTTAAGATAACCGCGAGAGACAATGCTATGGCGACGCAGCCAAGTACAACCTGCAAAATTCTAATGCCTCTAGGCAATTTCATCAGTTCAGTTTTCAAGTTTATTCATATGCAAAATTAATGCAACCTCTTAATGATTAACATCATACATGTTAGTAACAATCACTATATATAAGATTTTTATATATCTTTTTACTAGAAAATTTTCCTAATGATGGTAGTAATGAGAATAGCAATGACAATAATGATGGCAATGGTAATAATGACAATGAGGAAGACGGCAACAATGGTGATGATGACGGAGACAGCTTCTTTGGAGACTCATTTTTTGATTAGCAGGCTTTAATCAGAAGGATTTTAGATAAGACTGATGACCAGTCAGGCATTTACTATTATGCCTTAATTTACAAGGATAGTTAATGAAGATCCACTACTCAAGCGCTACAACATTAGAATATAGAATTGAAGAAAGAACCCTCACCGTATCTACGTTCAAACAAGGTGACCATAAAAAATAGATATCTATGGGTGATATTTTAAAGACCATATCTAATGTGTAAATTTTTTTTTGTCCCTTTTCTTCTTAATGTAGACTTCAGCGGATTACGAATCAGTATTTATTGTATCGCTCAGACTAGTCTCCAATTGTCTCAACAGTCAGGGTCGTCCGGATATAACTATGAACAGAAATGATTTAAGAGAATGCATATGCTTTGAATTGACATGTCAAAAAAGGTTGGCGATAAAGGTTATGTGTTGGCTACTGACATATCTCCACATTTGTTGTCTATTGCAAAGCGGAGGGCCAACTCCCTGGGTCTAGAAAGTATTATAGAATTCAAGGAGGGTGATGCAGAAACAATTGATTTACCTGCTTGATCGTTTAACGCTGTACTTTGTCGCTGGGGATTGATGTTTTTCCCTAATCTTATCACAACCTTGATTAATATACACGATCTACTATCTAATAGTGGAAGAATAGCAGCTGCAGTATGGTCTGAACCTGCAAAAGTTCCAAAGCTCTATACGGCAATAGACGTTGTAACAAGAGAACTTGGGATTTCTGACTCTCCTTCTTATAGTAAAGCTCATAGTCCTTTCAGTCTTGCTAATATTACTAAGTTGGAAGACGCCTTTATTCAAGCAGGATTTAAAGATGTGTCTTTCGAATACCTCGATGTAATTTTTGAATTTGCATCAGCTGAGGATTATACTGACTTTGCTGTCAATAATTGGTCCAATCCAGAATATGCTTGCTAATGAAAATGAAGAGAAAGCAAGAGATACATAAGGCAATTACAAATGAAGTGGCTAGAAAATATAATGCCCCTGCTAATACTGATGATAAAATAACTAAAAGTAGTTCAATAAGTATGAATAATGAATCTATATGTATAACTGGAAGAAAGTAGATGTAGAAAACCTCTAAACCTAGGAC
>JBPCNB010000444.1:0-3397 GCA_051001675.1 Nitrososphaeraceae archaeon
GATGTTATTTCTTTCACGGTTTCTGATGAATTCCATTCTGTCATGAAGACGGGTAGCCCACGAAACCGTAGCCACTTTTCTAGAAGATGGATTTGAGTTGATTTTCCTGATCCATCAATACCTTCTATGACGATGAGCTTGCCGGGTAATTCTAGTCTAGTTTTCATCCGAGTAGGGCTACAATCCATTATCTTTCATCCATTTTGAGGAAATTTACATATCAGGATGCGAGCTCGCAATACCACGTTACTGCTATATAAATATAAGAAATATTTTAGGTTGTGCTCTGCTATATTATCCATGGGTATTGTTCGTGAAACGAATGTTATAATGTATTATGCGGCAAAGGGTTAAGGTAAGTTTAAAAAAACTACTAAAAAGCATCTACGCAGGCAAATCATTCCTACTAAATTTGTCTATTTTCTTCAATAGATTTAGTGGATAAATATTAAGCAGGGTGGGTTGTACTCCCGGCTATAAGTCTATTTGGTATTAGTTGATAGTCAGCGAAGACGGTCATGCACTAGTATTCTTGATACTTGATTTGTTTGTTTCCTGGGTCTGCAAATAATGTAAGTTAATCCTACATCAAATACTGATTCAAATATTTTGAGAGTGTCCCTTACCATACGTTCTGGAACATAATTAGTCTTAGCTACGATTTTCATAATTAATCGACCGGTGCCTTTTGTTATATCCACATGAGATGCATATTTCTCAAAAATTTCAGTCAAATCAACACATACAGCGATTTTCTGTATTGATTTCCTGTCCTGACGGTGTAATAAAGTATCATAAAGTCCAGACCGTTTCTCTGCAGCTTTTGGTTTTTTCCTGAAAATAAGTGATAGAGCCAGGATCAACTGAGCTTCTTGGCTTAGTCGAGGAAAAAAATCGTTCATTACGAGACTAAAGATAACATCTGCTTGACTAAAATCAGCAGATCGCTTTGACGTTTCTTTTTTAGCGTAGATAAAAATTTCATATTCCTCTTTTTTCATCATCCCCAGAGATAGTAGCACTTGGGCAAATTTACTTGTGGGATTTGGTAGAAGATCAGGCTCACATTTTTCTCTAAGATGGGTCTGAATATTCTTTGCGCCTAGCCGCACAGATTGCATCTTTTTAGGATTGTTGAGGTATTCCACTAGACATCCTTCACGAAGACCGTGAGTGCTTACGACGACCTTATCAATTTCAAGCTTTTGCATCAATGTATTAATCACAATTGCAGCGGCAGTTATACTGGATGCCCTATTACTCCCAATTGCATCGATATCTGCTATATCGCTTGAATTCATCTTTGAAAGCTTCTTTCTTATTGATTGGATAGAGCTGTAATCAAGGACATAGTTGTGCAATATATTAAGTGGGTATCTCCTAATTTTCTGATCATACCTGGCTATAGCACGAAGTGAGCCTCCGACCCCTACTACTTTCGTATTATTGGCAAGGGCTAGATCATCTGGATCAGGAAGGGTTATTAAGATCTCTTTTTCCAATCCGACTATGTCTTTCTTTGTTAATCTACAGTCTCTCCTGACAAATTTTTCTGAGAGTCGCAGAGCACCGAGAGGAAACGACATTATTTTTTTTATTTTATAATTTTTGGCGGATACTATTTCAAGACTTCCTCCTCCTAAGTCGAAAAAAAGAGTATCTGGATGACATGTTGCTTTTATTGCTCCCAAATACGAATAAAGTGCCTCCTCTTCTGCAGATAGAACTCTAAATTGCAACCCAGTTAGTTCGTAAACCATTCTGAGAAAATCTTGCTTATTGTAAGCTTCTCTAACAGCACTAGTTGCTATGGGCAAAACATGTTTGATCGATTTGATGTTTATAATTTCACGGAACAACTTCAACACCTCTATTACTCGGATAATTGACTGGTCACTCAACATACCCTTTTCGCTTAGTCCCTCACCAAGCCTTGCCTTAATGCTATGTTCCTCTTCTATTCTAAATGAATTATCTGACTCTACAATGTAATTTACCAATTTCATTGAGTTAAAGCCGAGGTCTATGACAGATACTTTCAATTAATGATAACGATTCCCTCTTGTTAGATCAGACATTAAAACCATAGATCAGCAATTTGATATGAAGGCATATTATTATTGTTTATTGCATAGAATTCATAGTTTTGTTACCGTTGAATCTTTCATCCATTTTCTCTTCTGATGTTTAAGTATTGCCTATCACACAAAGCACATTTACTATACATTATTGACATGTTTCTGCGATGATACAAGAAATATTTAATGCCGATAAAAAGGCGGTCAAGTAGGCAGCATCAAAAAAAGAAAAAATAGCGTGTGGCCGTTGAGTAGGTACGCGATTACTTATTTTTTTCTCGAACCGTTGAACTAACATTCAACGGTGCTCCATTTCAAATCAATGACTTCAACGTCTCTTGATTGAATTGAACTCCTTGCTCAGGCAGAGTGACTTATCCCAAGTATGGCAAATTGCTGACCATCAGTGACTGCCTATGATATGAAGTAAATTAACTAGATCTTGTGTTTTGTTCTAATTATTTCTGCAATAACGTCAAAATTTCTAGTCTGACTATTTATCTTGTAAGGCTTATTGTTCTTATCTTCATATTTTCATTTAACTTTTATTCCGAATTTTTTTGGCAGCGCCTTGAAACAAGCATCCAATGTTCTAATAGCAGTTCTTATATTATGGATGTTTTTCGTCTGGATTTGTAAGGTAACCGTCTAGTTCATTCCTTATTCTTGAAATGTTCCTTTCGGAGGTGTTGACTGACTTTTGCTATCAACTTTGATATATCATCTTACATAACGAACATAGAATAACCTTATAGCCCTACCCTCACATGTTCTCATTAATGCTCAAAATGTTTACTACGCCTGCAATATCGTTATTCGTAATGGGTGTTTTTGCATCAACAAATAATCTTAGTTGCATCGTATATGCTCAGTCCCAACAAAATAGTCCACCTACAGCAGAAAATATCATAGACGAACTCAACTTGACAGAAACTGTAATCCAAGGGAGAAAAGATGTATATGCTAATGCTACAACAGCTGCAGAAAAAGTTGGGAATAAGACACAGGAAATAGTACAAGCAGTTGCAAACAAAACAGAAGAAACAGTGCAAAGGGTTGTAAATACTACAGAGGAAGCAGTAAACAAGACATCATTATTCTTAAGCAATATATCAGACACTGCTGGTGAAGAAGACGTAAGTGTAAACGCTACCGAAGCCAGTAAATCGATAAGGTCTAAAACAGAAGTGACGCTTAGAACTCTGGTTACTGAAACGCAGGATATTTTAGATAATTTGACTGAATCAGTAAAACAGTTCTTCGATAGTAGTAAATGAGGACTAACTAAAGGTTCCAATTAATCCTAAAGAATCCTAATC
>JBPCNB010000445.1:0-2150 GCA_051001675.1 Nitrososphaeraceae archaeon
TGTTAACCGTGTCTTTATCCTAGATTACTGTAACCCATACGATGGGCCGTAAGCTGAGATTGATTGTAATAAGACACCGGAAAACAGGCTATACCACTTCCATTACCCCTTATAAAGAAGACTTAGAATATTGGTAAGTTATTGAAGATAAGAATAGTGACATGTCAGACACTTTGAGGTATTCGAAAGTAAAGTTTGATCTTACGGGAGAAAAATGAATTCACGAAGGCCGTAGGTAGTAGTAATCCTTCCTTGCTGAAATCTGGTCTTAGTCTATGCTATGGTATACAGTGAATGTGACAGGAGTGGCGGCAGGTCAACAACTAACAAGTTCTGCAGAAGGAGAACCAATTTCCGATACGAGTGAGGGCGAGGAGGAAGAGGAAGAGGAAGTAGCTCCCTTGTTTAGCTAAGAAACTTTTCATAATGAAAGAAGATCATCAGGTTGAGTCGCCTGCGGCTTTACTTATATCACATATTTTCCAATAATGTACTGACTCAGAGGATAACTTCAACACCTTATAGCAATCCCTGCGGGTGTAGTCGACTAACCATCAGGTTATTCTCCGAGTCTATAAACAAAGTAGGAATATGTTTAAAATAACTAAATTCAACTTGTGTGTCATTGGAATGTTGGTAGGTATAGGATTCATGAGTGCCCTACCTTTTATGGGCTTGTCATGTAGATGGTGTACTGCTGGTGGCTAGTCTACTAGTCCTTTAACCTTACGAAGCTAGCGTGTTTGCTAACTTTATTAACCAATTGTATGTTTCTGAATTCTCTGTAGTCTTTCTAATAAATCCACTATCTGTTCATGTGTAGGATTAACAGCTTTGATTATATCTATATCTACATTGAATTTTTGTAACCGTTGATAAATATCTTTATCTTCTATCGTGTCTATTAATGCACCTTCTCCAAAAGGCTTTTGCATTAGTTCCACAACTTGCTTAAGCTCTTTTATCGAATCAGTCAATGTCTCTTTAACATATGCTGACGCAAATATTATTCTCTGATGTGGATTCACTGCTAGAATTTCTTTAGCAACTTCTATTCCATTTATCTTGGGCATTCTATAGTCTAACATAACAGTATCAAATGGTTGTTGAATATTTACAGTCGAATACGTCTTAAATCTTACACGTTGTGAGACTTCATGATAAATTTTAAGGCAATCCTCACCTCTATAAGTAACTAGAACCTCATGACGTCTCTTCTCAAGTGCCATCTTATAAAGCGTAGCAATGTCTTTTTCATCCTCAGCTATAAGCACCTTCAACACTTTACAGAACAAATAATAATATATTAGAATATGGTGCCTTTTCAAAACATACATCCCCTAATCAAAACAATTCTTTTTATCTTGTCTTCGATGTTATACCGATGTATGGATTTATCAACGTCAGATTAATACTATGGGCTAGTGCCTAGATAAGACGATTTACCTGCAGCAGATAATCGATTAATAAAATAAACCAAATATGGTACAACTTCTAACGGATGGAAAAGATCCACTATTCTTTTCTATGTTAGGCTAATTGTTGCGCCTACAAATCTTTTTTAGTTGTAGTGCAGAAGCAGCTTTAGTGAAAATGATTAGGCAGACGGGTAGAGATTACTGGAATCCACTCATAAAGGTCATCCCAACTAAAAATCTCAAGAAATGGTCATCTCCGCCCCCTTCTCTTAAATTATTAGATTATTTGATAATCGGCCATTCTTGATACGGTAATTAGCTAGAATGAGATAGCCTTAGTTAATGAAGACAGCCACAAATGCAAGACAGCAAGGAGAACAACTATACATATCTGTCCTATATTCCTATGCAGGAACAATAACTGACAAGCCCAGATCACTTAAAATACTTCTAGGAACAGGACAGATCAAATAATGAGTTGTGCAAAGACGGCTATTGTGATTATAGCTTTAGTGCTATCTTTGACTGCTAGCACTGGATTCATTCCATTCGCTAATGCATTTGTAAACATCGTATCACCTTCTAAAGGCGAACCTGTTCCAGCAGGGTCTAGTCTCGAAATATCGGGAACATCTAATGATAATGCTCAAACCAATTGTAAAATCCAAGTCATTGTAAATGATAAACGTCCTTATCAAGAAACCACCCCTGTCGGTCCAGGGGATTATTCGA
>JBPCNB010000446.1:0-2902 GCA_051001675.1 Nitrososphaeraceae archaeon
GTGCTGTTCTATTCTTAATGACGGATCTACAAAAAGTACTTGAGGCTTTGGGCAATAGAGGGTATAGGGCCTCTCAGTTTGAAGCAGGAATTATAGCCGGGAAGATCTACCTAGCCGCTTATGCGCAGGGAATCGGAGCTTCAGGATCAACATTCTTTGATGATGCTGTTACGGAATTCTTTTCTCCGCATGCTGCTAATAAAAGTACTATGATTGTCGTGGGTATCGGAAAAGCAGCGTATAAATCTCGTCCAGGAAGAATTTTACCAGTTAGGTTGACCAGGGAGGAGCTGTTAAAAATGAATTCATAAATGGTAAGGTAATGAATCTATCCATCTATTCTTTTTTTTATGATCGATGGACGTTGTAATCATATCCTTTATCATATATCCGATTGTTAATCCTAACTTAACTTAACTTAACTTTTCGACTACCGAGCTCTATTAGTACATAGCGAACATTTTCGATAATTATAGAAAGGCTTCCTACAGTTTTGTGGGTCATTTTCACCACAATTGTATATCATTCCACAGGTTCCACATTGATGATAGCAAAACAAAGTACCAGTGATAATATCCTTAACTCTTTGGATGTTATTAGAAGAAGAGGTGGTCACTCCCAATTATTCAAACTGCTAAATCTCGCCCCTTTTTAGTCTATAGTGGAAATTATTAGAAGAAATATTATATTAAATTAGTTGATAGGAAATTACCAATTAGAATCCATATTGTTTCCATTTCCAAATATGGAGTGTTAACCAAATTTATGAGTATGATAACATAGATGGTGGCGAAAAGGCGAGATTTAAAATATTTGCGACGAGTTTTAGTTCTGTCTAATTATTATTAGATAGCAGCCGGAATTGTCAATTTTGGTAAGGCGTAATAACATTGGTTTTCTATGGCAGATAATACCACTTATTGGCAAATCTTATATAGTCTTCTGGTGTATATATAATATGGCAACGAGAAAAGACGCAAAAGAAGAAACAACTACAACATCGCCCACACAGCTACAACGAGAACAACAACAACAAGCTGTCTATAAGACACTAGATGAAACAAGCGACGAAATAAGAAAATCAGTAAATGAAGCAAGAAAAGAAATTCCACGAGTTACAGAAGCTATCAGCGAATATCAACAGCAGACAATCGAAGCTGCCAGAGAAATAGCGGACAGTTACATAGAATCTCAAAAGGAGATTATAAACTCAGTACAATCAGCTTGGAGTCCTTTCGTAGAGAACTTTAATAGAACAAATTGGAACACAGTTTTCTCGCCAGGAAGAGTATCTGAAATCTACGCAAATATAGTGAGTAGTTACGCAGACAATTTAGTCACTGCGACAAAACTAGCAAACAACGTGATGTTTGCAAATATGGAAACATTCAGAACATCCATCCAACAAGTAAAGGACAGCGTTAGAGACTTGTCGAAAGTAGGAGTCAACGCCGCAAGAGCATTCGAGCATACATCTGCAGAAACTGTGAGATTAGGAAACATAAGTCGAAATACCCAATAGATGTACGGGAAAAAGTAAAACCAAAGGACGTAGCAGATATTAGCATCTACTATCCTTCCTATCATTTAGGAAACGCAATACGTATTATGCATATTTGTCAATCTTTAGAGTCCTATGCATTCATTAAATAGATAGTTATGATGGGAAATAACATCCACGTGGTTACGAAGGCACTACTGTTATCCTATTTTATGATATTCGTGCGATAAATGCATTTGAATAGTCCAAGATTTACCCTATTTCAACGATAATCCGTATTTCCAATCATTGTTATCCATATCATTTACAAATGAAACTATAGTATCTACAAGTGCATCTAGGGCTTGCTGTCCTTTTACAACGCTTGCTTTCTTTGGGGCCCCAGTTGCGCCTGTATCTGTTAATTCGTTGAATTTCCAATAAATTCTGATTTTGTCAGTTGGCAATTTTGGAATTATTTCTTTTGGCGCAGATTCCATGTGTACTAAATCAGGTCTTACCGCTAGCATTGCTGAAGTTTCGGCTTCTCCTCCATGACCAAGACCATGCCATACTTCAAAAAGACCATGAGTAATTTCTCCAACTAGAATCCACCATGCTTCTAGACAGCTAATCACCACTTCTGGATGCTTATCTTTTATGGTTCTGGAAGCTAATTCAATTGGCGCAATATTTCCATCATGTCCATTTATTATCAGTATTCTTCGGATTCCATTTCTGATTATGCTCCTAAAAAGATCTTCGATAACCATTACCAGGGTATGCGGTTCTAGACTCATAGTCATTTGAAACTCATTATGATGCAAACTAACTCCATAAGGAATTGCAGGTAGGATAATCGAGTTTTTTTTGTCTAATTTACCGGCAATCCTTTTTGCTAACTCCATAGGAAAAATGAAATCAGATCCAAATGGCATATGATCTCCATGATTTTCACAGGCACCAAAGACAAGTATTGCTATGTTTTTTTCATTGATATTTCTTTTAACTTGGACCGCGTTCATTTCCTCGAGTAACCCGCTCGACCTATACCCGGGGATGTCATCTTCACTGTCAGCGATTTTCATGAGGTTAATATTTAGTTCCTACCTTAAGTAAATATGGTCTGTTAACTAAATATGGTCTGCATACCATACCATAAAATCGCGACTGCTGTTACAGATCGTGTTCTTAGCTTTGCACTGCTTTAGTTTCATGCAGCGAGAAGAATAAGCATTTACTCTTATTTTGTCTAAAACCACTACCGTTCAGACTGGTGCGTCAAAAAAGAAGCGTCCTCACCATCTTTTTTGCATTCAACAATTGACACGTGATCATGAGGAAATGGTCTATGTTAAGTAACTAAGAAAGTGCGAGAGTGAAATCATAGTTGAATCAAGAAACATAAGCTCACTATACTAC
>JBPCNB010000447.1:0-1268 GCA_051001675.1 Nitrososphaeraceae archaeon
TCAAATTACTTCAATTGAAGATTGAACCTTTTTACAACGTATCTTATTTCCTGCCCAGAGGAAAAGACGGCAAGCCATTATCAACTCATATCCCAAAGAATTCAAGAACTTACTCATATGAATTGGAGGACATACATGATAGACTGGAACTTTTATTTTCTGAAACCTATGATCCACGTTATAACCTTTCTGCTGTTATAGATTATATTTATGAGTCTTGGCCACTAAAAGACAGTTCAGAGAAAGTTATAGAAAACTGGTCGGATTTGTCTGCGTTTAGAGATTATCCACAAGAAATAATTACTCACAAGTCTACACTTCTGCACTTTCTCGGACAACTGCAAAGATTCAGAAAGTCGTCAATGTTTACTGATAAACAGTTAACAAGCACATATCTTGGAAAGGAGATTAAGAAAATTAAAGCTGGTGATATTTTTGTAGTAGATATTGCAATGATCCCTACTCTTGAGGAACAATCATTTGTCGTTGCAGATGTAATGAAGAATATCGATCAGCTGTATTCTGTAAAATATAACAACTTGGATGATACTAGCATAGAAAATAACAAAAATGAAATCACCAAAAGAAGACCAACCTATATCTTAATCTTTATTGATGAAATAAATAGATTTTTGCCCAAATCAAATCCCCTGGGTATAAGATCTGCAGTCGCAGAACAAATAACAAAGACCATAATTGCGGGAAAATCAAGAAATACTATATTATTTTCAGCTCAGCAGTTCAAAAGTGAGGTAGATTATACATTGCATGAAAACACAGGATTGCATATTATGGCAAAACTTGGCTTTTCTGAATTATCTACAAAACCATATAGTATGTTAGATGAAAGTACCAAAATGAATATTGCTAGATTGAACAAGGGAGAAATAGTTATGATTCAACCTGCATTCAGACAGCCAATAAAAATTACATTTCCCAGAGCTTCATTCAAAAGGCCCAATAGATAAAGTGATTCAAGTCCCTCAAATGAGTTGCTCGACTCTAAACTATTAGATGGTTTCTTTGTATATCTTTCTGTATATTCAGAATCAGTTATTGAACCTAATGCAACCATAAACGGAGACCAGATGACCAACCAAATATCGCTTGTTAAACCTTATCATGTAAAAACGTGATCTATATATTGATATTTATAGTAGTCATTCGGCTCTGATAAATTTCCTTCATTTATTTATTCGTACTTTTAAGAACTAGAATTAGCATTTTTACAATGAAGATGTACTTTTACATGCGAAATGTATTTAGAC
>JBPCNB010000448.1:0-5651 GCA_051001675.1 Nitrososphaeraceae archaeon
ATCAGTATATCTTGTTATGTAGATGAAATATCTTCTTGTTGTATCACTAATCACTTAATAAAGACTAAGAGTTATCGTGAAATGCCGCAGTTTTTTTTGCAAAGATTGCCTTGATTCGTCTTATCCCATACACATCTTGTATGACCTTCAGGGTCTCTGGGGTAACAAGTTTTTTCCAATTTTCGTCTTTGACAATTCTTGATCTAATCTCTGTTGCAGAAAAAAGTTCCCTTTTATATAATTGCGGTTCAATCACTTTGGTCCCTCTTTCTCTAAAGAGAATGTTTGTAAAAGGATCATTGGAAAAAACTATCTTATATCTAGGGACCAGAAGATCTATCTGGTTTGTCCACAAAGCATGCACATTTATGTCCGGGACAGGAATTATGAATATTTTAGCTAAATTGATTTCATTGTCAGAATCCAAAGAACCTTTTATCATCTCGATACGCTCGCCTGCGGTAAATGGATTTCTCATTTCATGACTTTTGTCGGCGCTTCCTACGGTAATAACAAGTTGTTCTACGGTCTTCAAGGCAAATTTTATGGTGGCGAGATGACCCAGATGGAAAGGTTGGAATCTTCCGATAAATAGTCCTCTATACAATATATTATTACAAACTCTTAGACTAATTTAAAGTAAATTTGATTCGACCATCTGATTGTATCCTGTCCAAAGTAAAAAAATATATGTCTATATGAGCAAGAAGCGAATTTTGAATTTTAGCTTTGGAAACATTTGTTGAATATGCACTCGCGCATACTATACAGCCTACTTGAATCTCAAATTCTTTTCCTCTAATTTTCGATTTCATAGTAACACTGAAACAAGTATAACGTTGGATCTTGACATTATTCTTAATGAATATATATCTATTAAAATGCGTAGTCATTGCTATACAGGCATAGATGGGATCGGGTATCAAGTTCATTGTTTAAGGTTGATGGCTCTTACGGAGAAGGGGGAGGTCAAATAGTACGTACCGCGATTTCACTGTCAGCAATAACTAGAAAACCTATAGAGATTATCAATATTCGGGCAAATCGTGAAGTTGCTGGACTTAGAAGGCAGCATTTGACTGCACTCAAAGCAACGGCAGATTTGTTTCATGCAAAAGTAGAGAACTTGAAACTTGGAACAGATTGGATACGTTTCATTCCCAGCTCTGATAAATTTGAGGAAGGATCGATAAAAATTGATGTACAGAGTGCAGGTAGCATACCTATGATACTTCTAACTCTGATTCCTGCTGTTTCACTTTCAGGAAAGAGTCTTAGTGTACAGATTACAGGAGGCACGGATACAAGGATGAGTCCCACTGCAGATTATTTGCGTTATGTCGTAAGCGAGGCATATCGGAATATCGGAATAAAGTTTGGGATACACATTTTGAAAAGAGGATACTATCCTAAAGGTGGAGGCGTCATGGTTGCAGAAATTAATCCTTGTAAATTGCCAAATTCAATTGACCTTGTAACTACCAGACAACTAGAACCTAAAATCGCAGGTGTATGCTGCCAGCTTCCTAAGCATGTTGGGGAACGCCAAATTTCATCAGCACTCTTAAGGTTGGAAAAAAATGGAGTTCATTGTAACAATTATTCATCGTCATATGAAACTTCAATCTCTCCGGGATCTTCGATACTAGTTTATTCCAAGTCAGATTTTGGCCCTTATATTGGTGGAGATTCAATAGGAGAGCGAGGTAAACCAGCAGAACAGGTCGGTGCGGAAGCAGCAGAAAGATTTTTGGAAACTTACAAAGCCAACGTACCCGTTGATTTTTTACTTGCAGATATGCTCGTAGTACCTCTGAGCCTCACGAAGGGAAAATCCCGATATAGGGTTGGAAAAGTGACAGAGCACCTGAGGACAAATCTGCACATAGCAAGCCAAATTGTCGGCTGCAAATATAACATTGAACCAACACACAATAATTACATAGTCAATATTGGTAGCTTTGACTAATCTTTAGTTCGTGGTTTCCTATGTTCTCGTTTCTTATATTGCGGGCTAATGGGTTATGGCTGATATCCTTATGGTTAAAACATCGTAAACTATAGTTCGATTGCTGTTGCCGCCCATTGGTTATATGTTAGCAGTTTGAGCGGAGTGTAGCCGAGGTTAAATGTGCACAGATCTTTACTTATCGCACCTTTTGATTATCATCCTAAAAATTAGCTTTCTCCATTGCTACACTAGACAGTCGCACTAAAAATACGGTAGTTACGTTGGTGCCGTAGTGAGGTATTCTTCTGAGTCGTTGTTTACGGCTCTAATATTCCAGCAACATCTAAAAGCCGAAGGAATACAAGGCGGTCGTTAGCGGTGTTAACATGATAGTAGACATATGGTAGCCATATCTATGGTGCTTCGCGGAACGAAAGTTGAATGTAGGCCGGGACATCCAACAATCGATATCGATGGCTCCAGGTTAGAGTATCAACGAAGGAGTTAAAGCATTAGAGTTTATCAAAGATCTAGTCAAAGCTGAGTAAAACCACAGACGAAGTTTATAACACAGCTATTGCACAGAAAGAGTCTTTGCTGTGACACTGGTTCTAGGATGTCCGGCGAGTTTCCTCATCTTGCACCAATCCACTGACGCCTGCATGCCAACCTGGGGTGCCTCTTCAGCAGTGAACTGATTTTAACGAAAAATCAGGATCTATCCCCATGCTTCCCGTACCCTCATCGGAGTGATACAACAACAAGCACGGATGGTTGGCACTTAAGTATTCCTCAGTCATCCAAAAATAAGGACTTGGTATGACAGTGATTACCTCTCGTTGGAGCCAGAACTACTCGTCTCTTGGCTTGAAGGATATTAAAATGTGGCATAACTTTCAACCTATCAAAATAAAGATGTAGGGTATTATCGAGAATTATCCTATAAGGTAGCAGTAGGATGCTTCTCCCTGTTATGCACATCTAACTCTTCTCGTGAGCTGAACTCTATGCCATTACATATGTTACATCTAAATGGCTCATCCATTGACATAGTAAGTAGTTGGTTTGTATTCTATTTATTACTTCATATCCATATCATCAATTTACTCAACAATCTAATTAGTAAATCCAGTGCGACAATATCGCTCATAAGTCAAGATTCATTCTGCAAAAGATATTTCTCCTTCTCCTCCTAGTCGTGCCGCTTCTGTCCCAGCAACAGAAGCTGCAATATTTGGCCAGAGTTGAGTGATAAGAACTGGCGTATTTGCTTTTATCCAGTCCATCATAGCTCTTTCCTCATCTAGATTTTGTGTTAAAACAGGTATTGCATCTCCACCCACTTCTGTCGCTGCTTTCTGTGCAATCTGAATAAGCGTGTCATAGAGTACAATTTCAGCACTTTCTAAGATAGCGTCCTCTCTAGCTCCCCTTAGCTCAGCTTCAGCATCAGTCATGTGTTTCTTGAAGAAATTCTCAATAGATTTGGAAGGAGACGGTAGGGGCAGACGGCTCTTATCTCTTGTCGGCTTACCACCAAGGTCAGATATTAATTGTTTTAATCTATTTTGTTGCCCTCTTGTTTCTTCTAAGTGATGTCGCAGCCGTACTTTTGGATCCTGTAATCTTGTTTGCCTTGTCCTTAACTGCAGTCTTTCTATAGCAGCGTTTTCCATAGATAATACATCATTTAGGTATACTACTAATTTATCAGTAAAGGTAATATTCTTCCGTATTGGTGGCGATGAGTGAGATTTCTTAGTTCCTTTTGGAGAACCTTTCTTTGTTCTTTTCGGTCCTGATTTATTTCTACTAACCATTACTATTTTCTTCCAACAACTAAAAGCACTACATCACATAAAAAATACATCATGCATGCCAATAAATCTAAAATGTCCTTGCTCAAAACCAATAGTCCTGGAGACAAAAATGAAATATAGCATCATCTTCAATATTTATATTATTTTTACTTGGTTTAATGTACAACTAGTCCGGTACCTGAGGATGTTTTTCAATAATACAGGAGGTCTAGCTCACAAGCCGAACAAAAACATTGCCGTCGATATCCATTATCCCTTTAAGGCGCTTCCTTTTATTCAATTTTCTTTAATACACTTCCGCAGGCTGGATCTATTTCTGAATCTAAGAACTCACTTCCTCGTTAGGGCTCTGCCTTAGATAGCACCTCCCTCCCCAGAAATAGTGGCATTCGTTATAACTCTGCTGATATCTCAGCTGTCTCCTCAAGGTTTGTCGTAAAATCTGCGCGAGGATATAAAATAAGTTAGAAGTAAGACAGTCACACTACCCGGTCGATAAGAAATGCAGAATATATGAGCGTGAGTGTTACTTTATCACAGAGAAGATTTTTTAGCAGTGTTGTGGAATGTAGCTAAGGATCTCACCTGCTGACACCAACAACAGAGCAAACATAAGGAGAATAAAGAAACACGTGTTGGGTTAGCGATGGGTCTAATCCCTGGAGAAAATATGCTTAAAAAGGAAATAGAATCGCGGAAGGGTTTTGCAGCTCTCTCTTAATGATGTATTTACGCCTCGCCTGGTTCTGGGTTACTACTAGATTCAACAGGTGGCGAAGTTAACTGTTTACTCCTATTAAATGAAGTCTGGACCTCCTCTAATTCCCTTTTGAGATCGCGCACGTTTCTTTTTAGGTAATGAATATCTTTTGTTAATTCATTTATCTCACTTCTAGTAGGCAGATTCAAGCTTTGAAAGCTGTTCTCGATTAGCTTTTGAATATACTTCAGTAAATCCATCTGGTCGTTTGATACCTTACTATATACTTTGGGAAATTCCTTGGAAATAAATAATCCTGTGAAGGCGTCTTCATATGCCTCAATTGCAACTTTTCTGTAATTTTCAAAATCTTCTTTTGTATTATAACGTCTAGGGGCTTTATCCGTGGTTTCCTTCAATGCGATGCTATAAGCATTTTTCATAATTGACCAGTATTCACTTAGATCAACTTGCAGCTTCATTAAAGCCTGAATTATGTTCTGAAATCCTTGTACATAAGGGTCAGCTTCTTGCGAAAAAGCATAGAATGGGCCTATAGTTGGTAATTTCAGTAGATCCGACCAATTGCTAATAACCTGGGTCATTCTCTTTTGTTGCTCATCCTCCTCAGTCATAGAAGACAAATCCTTATCATTCAAGTGGCCTTGTCCACCTTTAAGGCTTTCTCCATCAACCTAACCGCGGAGTGATGAAAAATACAAGAAGTGAAGGAAGATGAAAATGGTTATAGAGAAGTTGACTTTTGATAATTACTAATTCAGAAGAGGAAGATATAACCATTACATATAGGTTTGAGTTAGCTTTAAATAATATTTTCACCACGGCGACGAATAGTATATATCCTTTCGTGTATTAATGACCTATCTAATTTCTATATTAAATTTGTCTAGATAGACAGAATCCATAAAAGACATAAAAACTAGGACACTTTGGGTGGTATAGAATTCTTCCCCATCACCAAAAAATATGCCGAAACTTGAAACATTGAAAACAACCTACTTTGGGTAGGGTATGACAGGAATTTTGCTTTTAAACCGTGAATTTGTAGATTATTTGGAAACCAGATATGCCAATCGACCAAGAGACGAAAAGAAAAATCATAGATGCATATTTTGACCAGCGCAAGACCATTCGCGACGTATCAAAGACAGTGGGCAAA
>JBPCNB010000449.1:0-3186 GCA_051001675.1 Nitrososphaeraceae archaeon
CATAAACCGAGTCTCTTAAATTATTGGTTAAATTAATTGGCTCTTCAAATTTTAATTGCTTAGTTCTAGTGTCTTCAGCACTTGTGTTACCCGTTTGTGCATAACCCTCGCTAACCGCAAATGAATAAAGACCTAAAACGATATTGAAAGAAAACAATATTATTCTCAGTTGCAGAGAGCCAATCGTTACTTTCTCAATCATTATCCTCACTTTTCCTAAAACTATCATATTTTATCCTAATATTTTACTATCGTTTCGCTCACCATGTTGTGATTACGCCTAGTTCTTCCAAACTTAAAGTTAAAGCGATGTTCATTTTGTTTATTTATTTATTTATTTAGTTGTCAATCTTTGGCACAGCGAAAGCCTGAAAACAAAATCCTGTCCTGAGGTCTAAAGTAGTTGCGGTAGCTATTCCTAATTTGCTTTGAAGGTGTAGCAAAACATCCACCACGAAGCACTTTTTGGTTTATAGCCCACTTATCGGTGTATTCTGGAAATTGGGATTCATAGCCTGGATAGAGAGTATATTCAGACGATGTCCATTCCCAAACATCACCTATCATATGATGGCATCCATAAAAGCTCTTGCCTGCAGGAAAAGAACCTACTTTGGATGGTCCCCACAAATACGACTCCATTGTGTTGGCATGCAGAGGAGTAGGCTTTTCCTCTCCCCATGGGTATATTGTCTTTTTCTGCATCTTTTCGTTCCAGCTCGCGGCTTTTTCCCATTCAGCTTCAGTAGGAAGTCTCTTTCTTGCCCATTTTGCATATGCATCTCCTTCGTAATAACTTAGATTAGTTACAGGCTCATCCAGGTCTAGCTTTCTAACGCCACGAAAATCCTTCTTTATCCATACAGAATCTTCACCTCGGAGTTCCCAATAGAGAGGAGCATTCCAATTCTTATCCTGGGACAGGTCCCAACCATCAGCTAACCAATATCTGTAATTCTCATACCCGCCATCTTCAATGAATTTTATAAATTGCCCATTTGTTACTGGGAACTTGTCTATCTTGAAAGGATTCAAATACACTGTGTGTTCGGGCAATTCATTGTCATAACAAAATGATCCTTTCCCACTAAACCCAAGTGCATAAAGTCCTCCTTGTATATTGGCCATATCCATCATGTTATTGGCTTTATTTTCCTTGCCGTCTATTTCTGGTACAATTTGCGGGTCTTTAACAGTCATAATAGTGGCGGACTCGGTTCCACTATTATTGTTGTTCTCCGCTCCATTGTTAGCTGAGATAGATGATGAAGATAGCTTTACTTTTTGGGGGACCATTGTTTTACTTGGAGTTGTTTCTCTCATCGACTTTCTAGTAAGGGGTTTGTAACTGTCTTCGGGGTCCGCAAACCTTTGATAGTAGTGCTGAAAATCATAAATCATGAGTTCTTGATGCTGCATCTCATGTTGATTTCCTAGTGTGATGTTGTAGATTATTTCCTCTGACTTTTCTGTATTCCGGTTATTTATTTGCCCAATATCGTTGAGAAAGGAAATAATTTCTTGCTCGATAATTGTTCGGTACTTGAGAGTATCTTGGACAGTTGGTCTTGGAAATTTACCCCTTTCTGATTTGGGTAATATTTCGCCAAATTTTTGGTAGTATGAATTGAGATAACTTAGATTTATTTCATTTGCGTTCGACTTGACAATATTCTTGTCTCTATTATATTTATTTAATATTTGATGGAAAAACCAAGTAACGTGTGCGATATGCCAGTTTGGAGGACTACCAAACTCATTTGATTGCATTACTGCGTCTTCGGTTTTGAGAGGTTTGAACAGATTCATTGTATTTTTTCGAACCTCTATAAATTCTTGTATTATCTTTTCAAGTGCTCTTGGCTGAACTAATCTGGTCAATGACATTTAAGTGAGCTAACTTCAATATAAAACAATTTCCCGAATTTAAAGAAAAGCTAAGCTATGCTAAGCTAAGATACCTCGGGTAGGCTAGCTGATTAATTAATCTAGATAGCGAGGGGCGTTTGCCTGTCTATATTGCCTAATTTTTTTAAAAGAGTTTAATACATACCAAGCTATGATTTATCAGCTATGCCTACCGCATATGTCTTAATTAATTGTGACTTGGGTTCGGAGGAAGAGATAATAAAACAGGTTAAGAAATTGCCTGAAGTAATAGAAGTCAGTGGAGTATATGGTGTTTATGATATTGTCTTAAAGGTTAGAGGAGATACGATGGACAAGCTAAGGGAAACCATTACATGGCATGTTAGAAGAATCGATAAAGTCAGGTCAACCCTTACGATGCTTGTTATTGAGGGTCAAGGAAAGAAAGGAGAGCAACCACCAGAATAATAATAATAATAAGGACTACCTAGAGGATTATTTTTTTTAGATGGCCAATCTTTCACATCGTGCGCTTATTCTAATTTAAACTTACAGATGCAGTATATTTTCGATATGTGCTGTCCGTGCCCTTAAAAAACAGGTAAGGATCGATGGACTCTGCTGGAAGCCAAATGATGACATCTAGAAATAGAACTTCGCGTTAAGTTATTCTGATGTCATTTGTAATCTTTTTCTTTAGGCGCTGCAAAGGTCTTCAATTTAGAGGTCATATTAGTAGGCGAGTGCCGAGTGCTATGATATAATAATTGCATCTCGGGTCACTCTATAGGGTGCTGAAACATGCAGCAATCGTTTTTGCATTTCTATTCGCTCAGACATTCTCGGCTCAGCGGAAGAAATGCATGCAGTTTAAGGCAGATTAATCCCTACTCGTTTTATTATAGTCCCCAGAAAAATGCTCAATAGTAAAGAAGACTAAGCTCTGAATAGACTGTTCCTTGTTATTTCACACTTTAATATATGCAAATGGTTAGCTTTCAATAATTTCGTGTATCCTAGTCCACTGGGTTGTTGTTTTAGGTTTCCCTCATCTGAAAGGTTCAGCTGCTGAAAATGACGTCTCAATTCTGAAACAACTTTGAAAGTTTCAATATCTAATCCATATTTCTGTCGTCTTCCATTTGTCGTGAGTAATCGATCCTCCTGTCCATGTTTTACAGGGATTAAGACTTACATACTTAATAGGAACTTATTAATACGTTCATACAATGGGCATAGTAGGTCAAAAATGCCCTTGAATTATGACAAAAAACTTGCACTAATGGATTTAATCAAGGAAAAAGGCATAGTATTTAA
>JBPCNB010000450.1:0-3850 GCA_051001675.1 Nitrososphaeraceae archaeon
TATAAGAAAATAGTAATATAGCGAAAGAAAGGGACAACAACTCAAGAATGTAGCGCATTCTATTCCTCTAATGATTTGTCAGTATGCCGGATGTCGGGTATTGTAGGAGGAATCTCGACAAAAATGCCGCCATCAGGTTGTTTAGTGTTGTTAGCATTTCCCAAGAAGCGTCCCCGACTGAATTACACTATTAGGCGAAACATGCCTTCCCGGGAGAATAATTACAGAAGCCCCAATAGCACAGTTATTTCCAACTACTGCTCCAAAGTGGTCTGTCCCGGTATTTACTAGAGTGTCACCGATGCGATACTTCACATTTTGTCTATCGAGTAAAACGTTGGCCGTTCCCGAATATCCTCCGAACCAAACATTTTCACCTATTATACAATCAAGAATTACGTTCTGATGTGAGATCTTATCATGTCCCGCAAACTATGATTTACCGATTTCACAATGAAACCCAATTCTTGTCTCATCGTTGAAAATACAATTTCTAATAAGTGAACTCATCCCAATATAACTGCCCTTGCCTATATAAGTGGGTCCTTTTATCTTGCAAAAATCATCCACTATGACGTCATCTGAAATAATGCATGGACCTTCGACTATACTGGATTTAGCAATTGAGGCTGTTGGTGAAATTTTACTCTCCTTTATCTCCTTATATAAAATCTTCTGTGAAATGTTAAGAAAGTCCCACGGGTAAGTAATTACATCGGAGTATAGCCTCTCCTTTCCGGTTTTTGAAAACCACAGAACCGAATTTAGAGGCAGTTGGATTGAAACATCATTTCCAATTTCTGTGCTGAGGACTAAAGATTTCTCAGTGTCTGTGTTAGCACCGGGAACGCCAGCAGAGAGGTGGGCGCTATGTTCTTCACAAGGCGGCGCTCGAACACTATGGTTAATAAAATAACCCAGTGCACCGCAGTGCCTTTTAGCTTCCATGATAGTCTGACTACAATTTACATTGCAACATACCTCGAGAGTTATTGATGGAAATGTTTCCTGAACCAGTTTCAGTAATTGCGAATACTTTTCTGGAATTCTGATTCTCTCCAGATCATATAGGCTCGCTTTAATGCCTATATTTCTAAGTACTAGCGCCTTTCCTGCTACACTCAGTGCTCCAAGCGTATCACCATCTGATTTTTGAGGGTCTAACATTGATTGTAGATGATGGATAGGTTCTGTAAGTGTCAGATTCACCTTGTTTCTTTTGAACAATCCCTTATAATACTACATAAATCTAGGAATAAGTAAGGAATTAGACTCAATTTCCGATAAAAAAGATAATGTAGATACAAAGATTTATTTGTACTAGAGTACGAGTTAGAACATTTCTTGATTAGATCGAATTATTGTTTTCTACTCTTAGCATCATAATTCAGCATAGATATTCTCTTACTGAAGAGGGCGTCGCAAGCATTTGCAGAATTGTCAGAAGAATCTAATGGAATCATATTTGGAAAGCGAGCACCGAGCGTTACACAAGATCAATTATCAATTTATTCAATACCCCGATCAGTAATGAGGAATAATTGGAACTAGCGCAGCCCCCTTTCGATCAACATGCGCCTAAGCTCCAATCATCACAGCATTATTCGAAACCTGTAATACTCTGATGGTCATTTATAATTGAACTGACTTGAAGGTTGGATCTTGTCCTCACAACTCACCTGGTACTTCTCGTGAAGGGGCCAGCGGAGCTCAATATTCAAGGACAAGCCAGCATCCTGGGAAAGGACATATCCGACAGCAAAGTATTGTTGGAAGAAGGAAAGCTTTCCCCTATTGAAACTAATTCCAACTGTCGAATCTCTCTGTCTCTGTCAAAGCACGAACAAGAGAATGAATATCAAGGCAATTTTTGGGTGTACAGCCACCGAGAAGCAGGTACGAAGATTTGGGAAGATGTAATTCATATGATTTTTTGTGCCATGCGCATCGTCCCTGAGTCTATTCTTGTAACAGGGCCTACAGACGCAGGCAAGACCACTCTTTCCACCTGCATCATAAACCAAGCAATCAATAGGGGACTGAGACCTGCGATAATAGACGCCGACGTCGGACAGGGTGATTTGGCACCTCCGACTGCGATAGGCTGTGGAATTGTAGAAAGTCAAATAGTTGATCTGAGGGACGTTCCCACCAAATATTTTGAGTTCGTAGGTAATACCAACCCATCGGGGTACCATAGACTGATTTCAAGATTAGTGCGGCGGTTGTTCAACCGCTTAAAGAAAAGAAAAGGAGATTCCAGAAAAGTCAATATGATTGTAATAAACACCGATGGATATATTACAGGTGACGGATTGTCAGGCAAGATAGCAATTGCAAATAAGATAAAGCCTGACGTCATAATCTGTCTCGGTGAAAATGCTTCGAATTTTTGCATTCAGATCGCAACCAAGCTCTGGTCAGAAAAGATCCCCATATTATTGAATGCCAACTCTCCTCCGGCCACTTACCCGATTCTTAAATCGAGGCAAGAGCGAGAAAGGAGAAGATTGGATCAATTTCAGAGGTTTATAACAGACTTTGGAATATCTGGGAAGGCTAAAAGTTTTAGTTTAGAGAAAATCCAAATTGTCTACAAAGGGTTGACTTATTACAAAATACTCGTTACTAGAAATAATGATCTTATTTTACTTGGTAAGAATAGAACGAAGAAGATAATGTATAGATGCTTCGTAAATATGTTTGTTGGTTTAGGAAGAGCTGATAGTCTAGTCGGTTTTGGAATAATATCCAAATTAGCCAAACATACTATTACCATTCACACAGGCGTAGGAGTGTTGGATAAGATTTATCTTAGTAATACCGGTATCAGTAGGCATACTTGGAAACCATACACGATTTATAATAATGGGAGACCAAGATAGTGTGGCTTTATCAAGGCATATCGACACAGACCAAAATGAACCCTGATCAATAGAGAGGACACAATAGTAAAGGGATGAAATCTATATTGATGGCGAAGCTCCTCGCTTTATTTTCCCCCTTATTTTTACCACCAAAACAGGGCAGAGGTAGGTTGTCCCGAGAATATTGCGAGACAGTTACCACAGCTGAATCAGACTTGGTGACAACAGTTATCATATGGGAATAATTACTGACAATCCCCGAGCCTCAGTGACTCACTTCTAACGCTTTAGATGTCGCCTTTTTTCTGTGCTCAAAGACTCTCTTAAGTTCTATATTTGTGAAACCTTCAAATATTCTGCCCATAGCCCCATATGGTAATTCAAACTCCACTTCATCAGCTACTTCTGTTTGATTTAGTTGGACATCATAACGGAATTTATGCAGATGTCTCCATCTTTTGAAGGGGCCGGACAACATCTCATCGACATACTCATATGGTCTTACTAGTGTTATTCTAGAATGCCATTCCTTCTTGAATAAAAGGATTTTTCCCTGAATCCAAACCTCTGTGCCTTCAATGAATTTCAGGTCTGTAGTATCAAGTACATCTAGATCCAATTGTCTGGGAGTAATGATTGCGAGATGATTTACGTCAGTATAAAATTGCCATACCTTATCTATAGGGCAGTTCACATTGAACTTATGCTTAAAAATTCCCAATTGTAATGTCTGGCTTTATGGCTGAATGGTCTTTTTAGTTTAGTGCCGGGTAATATCTTGATGACAAACCTTTTCGTATAGAAATTATATAATAGCAGAGGTTTTCGAGCAACACTTGCGAACCATCCGTGACAGGAAAAAACTTTTTGAGTAATGTCGCTATGCATTATCATATACATTGAAAAGCTATTATGTAGCATGTCCAGAATGCGATTCAGAATTCGTCAGTTATGAAAAATATATTGATCATGTTTTTGAAAAT
>JBPCNB010000451.1:0-4873 GCA_051001675.1 Nitrososphaeraceae archaeon
CTGCTGTAATCCAAAAGGCTTTTGCATCAGTTCGACTACCCGCTTTAGATGCTTTACTGAATTGACAAGCGTATCTTGAACATATGCAGAAGCAAAAATTACTCTCTGCTTTGGGTTCAAGTTCAAAGATTTCCTTTGCAACCTGCAATCCATCTTTTTTTGGCATTTTATAGTCTAGAATAACAACATCAAAAGGAACCGTGGCATTACTTTTTATGACGACCATCACTCCCACAGTTTTTTCGATTCTGTTGTTCTGCCAAGTGGGCTGACTGCTGCATAATTAGAGCCTCAGTTTGATTTTTTTCAGGCATTCCTCTCCGTTTTCTGTCCTTATAATTTCATGGTTTCTAGTCTCCAACGCATGCTTGAATGCTTCTGCTATGCTCGTATCATCTTCAGCTATAAGTATTTTCATTAAAGGGAATATTTAGTATGATATGTGGTTGATTATCCGCCTGACTAAGAATACTTACTACCCCCTATAAGACAAGGCCACTGCCACAGTATGTATGAACAGGCTAGACGCTGACACTAAGAAAATGCTACACCAAAAGATAGATGATTCAATCCAATCCAACAAGTACCAGTGATGACGAGTCTCTTTCACAATAATGATATTCCATGGTCACTGTTAGAAATTTCTTCTGAATCAGGTTTTCTGAAAGGAGTGGTTATTGCTAAGATTATGGTTATGTTTGGTGTTAGCTTATTTCAGCGATAGTACAGAATCTAAGGAACTAGACTACGATAAAGATGAAAATCAGCTAGAAGAAAAACAAGAAGAGAAAAAAAAATTTCTTGCAGACTGTATATACCTAAACCGTTATTTTCTTCCATAATAATGATCAATACATACGCCACTTGTAGAGAAGTTTAGTTTCTTTTAAGTGGAATTATGTATGCTAAAATAAGGTAATCAAAATCACGTCACTTTACAAATACTGTAAATGCTAATTGGTAGTATATGACTTCAAAAAGACAATACAACCGAAAACAACGGACGAATTTGTCGATGGTTGTTTTGGTTACTGTGGCAGGAATATTTTCTATTTTTATCACGCTTCCTAATACTCCTCAAATTCAGGCTTTGGGGGATTCACAATCTACCCAAACATCCTGTATAAATAACCAACCATGCCAAACTGTGGTATGTAGTGAAACTTAGCCATGTAGAGTCTCACAATCACCTAATACCGATTTTGATGAAGCTGAAAATACTGTCTCGCAACCTTTAGAAGGAACTGGAACCATGGGGCTAGCGCCAAGTCCAGGTCCTTATTATGACAATGATTATTGGGAAGATCACCAGGAATATCTTGAAGAAAGGCAAGATATGATAGAAGATGGTGAATATGAGTAACATGTTCTGTTTGACGGACATAACTGTTATAAGTATCCATTTCGAACTACGCATGGCATAATTTGCCGCGAAGAAGAAGATTACTAGTGTATTCCTTTTATCAGAGGTATCGGTATTCCATCCATTTTAACAAGAATTTAGTTATTTCCGGAATATGTTCTCTGGTTGTTTCGTCACTTTTTGCTCAGTTATATATGCAAGAACAAGAACCTCAAGATTTCCATTACAATATTAGAGCTAGTGATAAAGACAGAACCGCAATCACTAATTCATTACTTACACTTGCAACGGAGTATAGTATTGATATTCCAATATTTGCGGTGCTTTATTACAAGGATAACAGGCAAAGATACATAGATAAAATAACTGGAAAGAAAAATCTCTCTATAATAAAGGCAGACATAAAGAAACTGATTGCTGCCTTTTCTATTTCTGAAATAATGTACGATGTTATAAAGGTGTCTAGTCAATTTCAATTACTTCAGCAGACTAATATAGAACCCTTTCAGGCAGCCATGATAAGTTCTCTATTGGCTTGGACAGCATTCTTTATTTTAATAAATATATCTATGAAGGTTTTTAGTCTTTTTGAAAGGAAGGAATTTTTATGGTATTGCGGCTTGATATTATCAATTACAATTACAAACTCCTTTATCTTCTTTTCAAATCTTGAAACAAGAGTATTCTATACTAATATCACAGTAGGAATCACATCAGGAGTAGCTCTACTCTCTGTTTTATTGCTAATATGTAAGCAGAGAAACTTAAAGGTGCAGTTCAATAAAGCATTCATATCGCTTGCAGTAGGACTCTTTCTGTGGTTTATTGCAGAGGTTCTTTGGGGTTACTACCAGATTGGATTAAAAATTGACGTTCCATTTCCATCCTCGGCCGATGCACTATGGCTAATTGGCTATCCATTTCTTATTGTTCACTTATACTATATTCTCAACCTATTAAAAAAAACCAAGAAGAAGATTGATACCATCAAGGTAAGCCATATTGTTTTGATGTCATTAGCCTTGGCAGCAGTATTTGGATACACACTAGGCATTGTATTCGGAATAAATTTCAATAATACATTATTATTATTTAACCAAAAAGAAGTCCTAGGAAATATTATTAGCATTGCTTATCCAGTTCTAGATGCATTACTAATTGTACCAGCAGGAGCCATTCTCTGGGATCTGAGAAGAGCCGGTCCGCAGTTTACGCATTGGATGCTGCTTTCTTTCTTTATTGTATTGGTTACGGCAGGTGATATTGGGTTTGGTTATAGTAACATATTAGGTGAAGAGATTGCAGAAGAGCAAGCATGGATATGGGATGTATTCTATAATGCAGGCTATATATCGATAGCCGCTGCATTATTTTGGTACAGTAAGTTTGCAATAAGTACAAAGGCTGGGTGAGTGAGATTAGACAGTAATCATCAAATATTGCAGGCAGGATGGTTCTATAATTGCTGGGTTAGATGAGAAAAAATGAATCCTTTCTTACCGTCATAGGATTGCTCAACATGGTAAACAGTATCAGACAAACTTAAGCTATACCGTTTAGTTTTTTATTTTTTCTTGTTCCTATAACTCTCTCCATATCAACGATGACATAAATAAGTGGAAATGCTCATACGTGTGCACTGGCATTGATTATTCTTCGCTATCTTTGCCTTCGTCAGTAGAGACACCTTCGTTCACGCCATTCTCGTCTTCGTCCGTGCTCCCAGTAGGGGAATTTTCATTGCTGTCTATTCCACTGTAACTTAACTCCATACAGTATTGCACTTTTTTTTCAGTGGGAGATCCTTCTCCTCCTTCAGCGTCAGAAAGACATCCTTGAAAATCTTTATAGCTATCTGAGTCTGCGCTATCTTGGCTGTTTTCACTACCTCCTTCGGCGGCTTCTCCATCATCTTTCGCAGTGGCTCCATCCGTGTTACCCACTTCATCATTATTTGGAACCTTACCTTCTAATCCGTTTACTTTTTCTTGATCTGCTGGAAATCCGCTCAATGCGCCGCTAGTACCATCAAGAAATGTATCGTAACCACTCTTGTGATCGTTATCTAAATGTCCTCCGATGCCGCTGGTTTTATCATTTGTTGGAAGCCCACCGAAGTCGGCCAATCCACTAGGCTTATTGAAGTGTCCCAGAGCCAATGCCGGCGCCGCAAAACTCATTGATGTCGTCATGATAGTTATTAATGCTCCAATACCGAGCATCAACAAAAATGTAGCTTCTTTTG
This sequence comes from Nitrososphaeraceae archaeon, assembly GCA_051001675.1. Lineage (GTDB taxonomy): Archaea > Thermoproteota > Nitrososphaeria > Nitrososphaerales > Nitrososphaeraceae > TH5893. The sequence continues at coordinate 3,609 of JBPCNB010000451.1, forward strand.
TTTTCATTTTTATTCAGTCCGGAAATGATATTATTTGATTAAAGCGTTGAGGATTAATCCTCTCATAGTCTTAGGTTTGATTTTGAAAGCGTGCTTTATTTCTATTGAAGATTAGATGACATTGATACTGAAAATTGACACTTGTACCTCAGCTTAACTTACATGTTCTTGCTTGTACAACGAGATTATTTTCTTCTGATTTTGCTACCTTCCATTATCCTTGGGGTTAAAGGAGATGGGAGACACTAACTTTGGTAATCACCACCTATCCCGCAACTCTAGAAAGCAGCGTTTCTAAAGCAGCGGCTAAAGTAATTATACCAGACACAGAATAAATAAACTGCCCAACATTAGAACAAGTTCATAACTACTTCAATATCATAATCTCAATCTAGACCTTGTTACAATCACATAATACACACTACTCATAAACTATCCAATAAACCCTACTCACGATAGCTCTTACTCGCCAACTCAGATATCACCTAATATTTAGATATTTGTACAAGTGAATCAAAATCATAGCAATAGCAGCTGTGCTAGCCGCTATATTAGGAATATTCTCTACAACGATGATGGCAGTATATACCGACGAAGAACATGGTTATGATGGAGACGGAGATAGTAGTGAAACCAGTACTGAACAGGAACTAAAACAAAAGAACGTGACAAGTGGAGAGTCAACAACACCAACTGTGGAACTAATTCATTTGGTCTGGGATAATCTGCATAACAGTACAATAAGATCCCTTCTGTAGTGGTCTAATAAGTTGACCTCGCATTTCATAGTAGCAATGTATTTTATGATGGTTATAGCATTATCCTCACTGATGACGTTTTGTAAATTATGCAGCTAGGCAGACAGCAGTCTCAACTATCTTCCTGTCTAGTAATGGTGATGTTGTGCAGCTGAGGATAACACAGCTGATGACGTGTTCGTGTGTTATATAATTATACTAATGATACTGCGTATAATATGAATTAACTATATTACTTTTGTTTCTTGTAAAATGACATGAGTTGCTGATCTAAATCATGTTCAAATCGTTTTAATAATCGATCGAAGCTTTGTTGAATTTCTTTTACCTTTCTTTCCGTAATTATCTTGAAAGACTTTACGTCTATCGCACCATACGTATGATAATATCCACCTCCTTTCATTGTCTTCGTTTCCTTTATACATATTCCTAGAGTTACTAATTTTTGTAGTGATCTGAAAACAGTACTTTTGTCCCTATTTGTCTCTTTAGCTAGTTCTTCTAAGG